>JBFHKR010000023.1:0-26091 GCA_041595255.1 Chlorobiota bacterium | reverse complement strand
TATCTGCGGAGTTATGAGTGAGAAAACGGAAGCAGAGCTAATTAGAACAGCTTGCGATTTTGATTTGGAACCACCTATTCTTCCTATTATAACACATCTGAATATAATGGGTTTAGAGCTAGTAGTAGCCGAAATAGAAGAGAGCACAAACAAACCTATCAACCTTCTTTCCAAAAACGAACAAGGACAAACTATAAAGAGAGCTTACATACGAGTAGGCGAAAAATCTGTGATGGCAAGCAGTGAAATGGCTAGAGCACTCCGCTTTCTGAATAAAGATGATAGCTATACGGAAGATGACGGAGTAAAGATAGTAATCGGCCGCAACGAAAAGGCACTATTCGAATATCTAGAAAAAAACGAAAGAGCTACTGTGAATGACTTCGCTAAGCTGGTTAATATATCCCGCCGCCGAGCGGAACGGCTAATGATACGTATGATGAGAGCAGGTGTACTCCAAATTCATCAAGATACTGCCCACGACTATTTTACTGCGGTGTAAAAAGAGCCGACTTGAATCGACTCTTAATTAAATTTTCACTCCACCACAAACTTATGTCTCTCTGCTATACCATTCTTATAGCCAATCTGAAGAAAATAAATTCCTGATGTCAAATCATTATTTGGTTTGTAATTTAGTATTTGCTTAGTTCTACTTGCTAAGTTGTGCTGATATATACTTAGCTTACGTCCAGTCATATCTATTATAGATAATTCCACTTCCCCTAAGAACGATGGAATAAATTCTATGTTCAAAGTTTCATTCTTAGAAAGTGGGTTTGGGTATAGTTTAACAGATGGCTCTGACTCCCTTATCCTATCTTCATCTATACTAAGGAAAGGGTCTGTCCATTTGTAAACTTCTCCACCTCGTTCAACGGCTAATATCTCTCCGTTAGGTAAATACTCGTAATCATAAGGCGGATAAGTCAAACTATCTATGCTAAAGTCTCTGTACCAAGTTCTTCCTCCATCTGATGTTCTAAATAGCTTAGAATAGCCAGGAGAAAAAGCTATACCGTCATTATCATTAATAAAATCTATCTCTCTTAAAGGAGAACTTGGAAAGGAAACAGTATCCATAATTAACTCCCAACTATATCCACCATCAGTAGATTTTTGTATAATATCAATGTAACTACTTGCATAGGGTTTGGTTTGGTTTGAGCCAACTGCTATAATATTATTATTAATAAGTTTATAACTAAAATTAGAACTTCTTTCCTTATCATGGATAATTTCCCAATTACTACCAAAATCTGTAGATTTAAAAATAAAGTATTGATTATCTTCATGATAAAAGTCAACAAAATAAGATCCATCTGCAATCAAGGTACTATCGTCAAGAAAGGAGATGTAATGTGGGTAGACAGTACCTTTATCTAAATCAAATTCTCTATTAATCTTCGCTTTATAAGAAATCCAATTTTTCCCAAAATCATCAGAAAAATATATTTCTTCAATATAAGAAGCAATAGCCATATTCTTATAAGTACGAATAATATTCTGTGTACTACTTCCTGCTTTTAAAGAATCGTAGACCCAATTCTTTCCACCATCTTCTGTTCTCCAAAACCTAAGCCCCTCACACGACATTATAGCATGAAGTGAATCTGTAAAAGCAAGGTCATAGGTTCGGACCGGATGATATATTACCTTTCCATTTTCATCTCTTCTAACAGAATCATCTAATGCTACCTCCCATGTTTCTCCTCTATCAGTAGATTTAAAAACGTGTGGCGTAATTCCACCTACATTTCCAGAAATCATTACATTGTCACCAATTGCTTCTACTTTCGGACCAACTAAACTTGTTCCAAGATTGCTTAAATTAGTCCACTCACCACCGAACAGTGGTGAGCAGAACATAAATGTTATCATTATTAGTAATTCTTTCATTTTTCTAAATAGATTTTATAGATTCTTAAAACATCATTACCTTCTTTTACCGTTATAAAGTACGTTCCCTTAACTAAATGCTGATACATTATTGGGAGTGTATTCTCATTTCCGACTAGCTTACCAAATAAATCATATATAAGCACTTTACTTTCTCTCCCTACTCAACTACAACTTTTACTGCCTTCTCTTCTGAGCCATGCTTAATATTGATTAAGTATATACCCGGCTGTACAGCAGAACAATCCCAAGTTATAGAGTTATTATTAATTGTTATCTCTTGGTTTTTTATCTCAATACCTTCAATATTATAAATTGTTAACTCTTGTTTTGATAATATATAATTACCAAACTCAATTGTTACAGCAGAACGAGCTGGTTGGGGGTATGGTGGAGAAGTGACTAGAGTGTTTTGTTCATATTCTACACTTGTAATTTGACTTAGTTTTTCGGTTGTGGTTCTGTAAAATTCTGCTTGACCAACCAAACGACTCTGAAAACCAATATCAAGTAAAATATAGTCTTCGAACATTCCAACTAGTCTATATGAATAAATATCTTTTGATAGAGAAGGCAAATTACTTTCTACTTCAGCCCATGTCTTACCTTGGTCACTTGTAAATCTCAAACCATTTAATCCTTCTCCATAACAAGATATCAAGATATTATTTTCATCTATCATTTCTACAGAGAAATATTCAATTTCATTAAATAGTTCAATATCTATTATATCCCATGATTTTCCTTTATCTGTTGATTTGAATAATAAAGCTGGGTAAGAGTTAAATGCGTAATAGTTCCCACTAAATTCGTAGAAATTATATACAGCAGCATAAGAATTACCTGTAGGCAATGACTCAACTAATTTAGTCCAAGTGTCTGCATTGTCAGTCGATTTGAAAACACCATCAAACTGCGAAAATGCTAATAAATCCCCATTTGCAGTTTGTACCATTTTAAATATTTTGAAATCATTTTTTAATACAGTTGTATCCATCATAGAAAAAGTTTTGCCATAGTCTCTACTTATCACATGACCTCTATTACCATAGAGCAAAATCTTATCTTCCAAAATTAAAAGGTCTAAATATTCTCCAAACATCTGATAGTGTTCAAATGTTTTACCATAATCCGTTGAAGCGTAAAGTGAATATGGAGCTCTTAAGTAAATTTGATTATCTCTTTCGTGAAAACTATTAATTTCTATTTGTTCATCTTCCAAGTATGGGAAGTATGTTTCCCATGATTCACCCAAATCAGTTGAGTATTGTACTCCTCTTTTAAAACTCCCAACAGATAATAAGGTATCATTGTGATTATATATTCGTCGGACTAGCGAATTTGGATAAACTAGGTTTGTATGCTTAATCTCTTTAAACATACTATCTGACTCAAAAACGATATTCCCAACTCCCATAAAAAAATATTTATCTTCTTTCCTATATATTTTTGAGATGGATAATTTTTCGTTTAGGACTTGCCACGTTTTTCCATTGTCTCTTGATTCAATTATCCCGAGTGGATTAGAACAAGCTAATAATCTATCACCATCATTAAAATAATCAGAAATCGATGCTCCTAGAGTTATTAAATCCCACGTCTTGCCATTATCTTCTGATCTCATCACATTACCAAATGCAGTACTAACAATTAGTAAATCATCAGTGGCATATAGTGTATAAACAGAAGTATCAATGAGTGTCTTTTCCCAAGTTTCTCCTTTATCGATTGATAAATACAGCCCACCTTCTAAAGTATCATTAGAAACTCTCGGACTAACTCTTATTAATTGGGTTGCGAATAAATGTGTACTATTTGATTCGACCGTTTCAACAAACATTTCTAAAGTCTCATCATTCCTTATGTCATTTACAATTTCCCATTCAAAAGTTTCTTTATTCAATTTAAATAATTGAGACATAAGGATACTGGTAACATAATATTCATCATTCATTATTTCTATATCTTTAACTTTAACACCTAATGATTGATTAAATACAGTTTTAGTCCAATTCTCTCCACTATCGGTTGATAAGAAAATACCTAGATTACAGCTTATTACGATTTTATCAGCATACTGCTCTATCATATAAGAGGTACCAAAATAATCGTAAATCGTATCATCTTCAGCCCTTACCCATTCGTTATAATCATATTTGTAATTATGTCTTTTCTCAGAGATCGGGTCAAATCTACTAATATAAACATCATCATTCATACTAGCAATAAGACTTACGTACATATAGTCATAAGGTGTAGATATTTGCTCCCATATTTGAGATTGGAGTGGGCTAGATAGCACACAAACTAGAATAATTAGTATTAGTTTTTTCATTGTTTTCTCCTGACTGAAATAATGATATTATCAAATAACCGACATATCGCAAAAAGATTACATTCTTTGATTAATTTTCTTAGTTTTCATTTTTTGAATATACCCTCAGCATTACTTTTCTCCCCACTTTTACTTAATTTGCATTTTTAAGAACAACAATTACTGAAATGTCAAAACTAGCAGTAGTATTACTCAGCGGTGGTATGGATTCGGCCGTGACGGCGGCTATCGCCAAAGAAAGCGGTTACGATATAGCTTGCCTCCACCTGAACTACGGACAGAGAACCGAGAAGCGAGAGCTAAAGCAATTCGATGAGCTATGCGAGCACTTCGGGGCAGTTAGTAGCATGGTGACGGATGTGCGTTTCCTATCGCAAATAGGTGGCTCTAGCTTGACCGATGAGCGAATAGAGATAACGGACGCTAATCTCGATTCAACCGAAATACCGTCTAGTTATGTCCCATTCAGAAATGCTAATATATTGGCTATGGCTACTAGTTGGGCCGAGGTAATAGGTGCTAGTGCTCTTTATATAGGTGCTGTTTACGAAGATAGTAGCGGTTACCCGGATACTCGCCGAGATTTTTTCGATGCTTTCGAGAAGGTGATAGAAAAAGGAACAAAACCTGATACGAATATTAAAATAATTACACCTATTATAGATATGGGTAAAGATGAGATAATAAGTAAGGGATTGGAATTGGGCGTACCTTTTGATAAAACATGGAGCTGTTACAAAAACAACGAAAAGGCTTGTGGCAAGTGCGACTCTTGTGGTCATCGCCTAAGAGCATTCGAGATATTAGGTATTTCTGACCCTGTAGAATATGAGTTAAGATTAAGTTATAAATAGTGTAAAATAGATAAAGTTTGGAATAAGATTTATTTTTCTTTGTAAATTATATATAAGCTATTATATTTGTAGTCTTATTAGAATTAAAAAAATAAAAAACAAAATTTTTTGGTAATACAATGAACTATACTGGACCAAAAGCTAAGTTATCTCGTAAGATTGGGATTAACATGGACGCCAAAGCAGCAAAAGTTGCTGGCAAAAAACCATATCCTCCGGGACAACATGGAAACAGCAAAAAACGTAAGAAAATGTCTGATTACGGAAAGCAATTGCTTGAGAAACAAAGACTAAAATTACAATACAATGTTAGTGAAAAGCAAATGCTTAAAGCTTACAAAGAAGCTACTAGACTAGAAGGTAATACTGGTACTTTGATGATGCAACAACTAGAGCATAGATTAGATGCATTAGTTTTTAGAGCTGGTTTTGCTCGTACTATGTATGCTGCTAGACAGTATGTAGCTCACGGTCACATATTAGTCAATGGAAACAAAATTGACAGACCTTCATACTACGTTAAAGTTAACGATGTATTCTCTGTTAAACCTAAAGCTCAAAAAATGGATGCTTTGCAAGAAGCTGTTCGTGGCTCAGGCAATCCTTCTTACTTAGACGTTAATAAAGCAGACTTTACTGCGAAATTATTACACGTTCCTGAGATTGAAGATATTCCAGTCAAAGTAGAAATTCCTCTAGTTGTCGAGTTTTACTCTAGATAATTTCTTACTTCTCAGATAAATGAAAATGAAAATCCCGCTTTTGGCGGGATTTTTTTGTTTATGTTTCTGCTAGTCTGATTCACGGATTATTTATTTTAACTCGTATCTATGCGAAGTCATCAACGAACTATGCTCCTTTGGGGAGCTGTCTAGAGTGAAGAGAGAGACTTAGTAGTTCATACTACTACTTGCCTCTTTGTTTTCACACCTCCTTTCAAATCTAGAGCGTAACCACCTCCAATAGCAGTGGTCAATCTCTACTTTCCAGGGGCGAAGTGAAGCAGAGAGTTAAAGTTAATTAATGCTGCTACATTTAACTTGACTATTTAATTAATTCTAATATTCCTATCACTCATCGTAGTTATCTATTTGGGCTCTTTGTAATTTGTCAGAGTAATCTATATAAACAGTCTTCCATTCGGTGAATATATCAAATACAGTCCAACCACCTTCACGGTGTCCATTACCTGTTCCTTTTACACCACCAAATGGCATGTGCGCTTCTGCTCCTATAGTTGGTGCATTGACGTAAGTTATACCAGCCTCTAGTTCTCGCACAGCTACCCAACTATTGCGAACATTGTTAGTATAAATAGAGGACGATAGCCCATAATTCACAGAATTTGATAAATTTATAGCTTCTTCTAATGTGTCGAATTTAGATACTGATAAGACTGGGCCAAAGATTTCTTCTTGAAAAATACACATATCTTTGGTAACTCCAGAGAATAGTGTTGGTTGTATGAAATTCCCATTTGAAAGATCGAAATTATCATCAGAGTGATTATAGCTATTATCAGCTCTGGCACCACCAAATTCAAGTTTTGCTCCTTCTGATTTGCCTATTTCTATATATCCTAATATTTTATCAATTGCTTTTTGGTTAATAACTGGTCCAACATCTGTTTTAGGATTTAGCCCATCACCTAATTTTAGGTTTTTTACTTTTTCTTTGAATGTATCTAAGAACTTGTCGTGGATTGCAGAGTGCAATAGTACTCTCGAGGTAGCAGTACATCTTTGGCCAGTTGTCCCATAAGCACCCCATAAAGCTCCTTCTATAGCTAATTCGAGATTTGCATCATCCATTACGATTTGAGCGTTTTTACCGCCCATCTCAAGAGATACTTTCTTGTTTAGTTTACCACAAGTAGCAGCTATTTTCTTACCTGTTTCAGTGGAACCAGTAAAGCCAATTAGATTGATATCAGGGTGATTAACTATAGCATCACCTATTTCAGCCGCACCATGAAGTACATTGAAAACTCCTTTAGGTAATCCTGCTTGCTCCATAATTTCAGCAAAAATATTTGCTGAAAGGGGACTATCTTCACTAGGTTTGAATATTACTACATTACCCGCAGCTAGAGCAGGGATTATCTTCCAAGATGGTACAGCTATTGGGAAATTCCAAGCAGTGATTATCCCACATATACCAACGGGTACTCTGAATGATAGATTCATCTTATCAGGCATTTCGCTTGGAGCATTGTGTCCGAAAAGTCTGCGTGTCTCAGTTGCCGCATAATAGCAGGTATCTATGGCTTCTTGTATATCACCTTTAGTTTCAAATACTGGTTTGCCCATCTCACGGGTCATTATCTGAGCCAATTCATTTTTTCTTTTGGCAAAAATATCACCAGCTATTCTAAGGATATCGCCTCGTTTTGGGGCTGGCATTCGTTTCCATTTATCAAAGGCAAACTTTGATGCAATTACTGCTTCTTCCAAATCAGCAGCATTTGATTCAGGAAACTCACCAATTATATCATTCTTATTTGCTGGGGAGATATTATTAAATGTTCTTTGGCTTCTAGATTGACGCCATACGCTGTTTATGTAATTATTATATTGATCCATATTCTTTCTGTTATTATATAAATAAAAAAGGACGGCTATTGCCGTCCTGTAATATATGAAATATTAGCTAAAAGTTTGATCTATGCAGCTGTTTGCAAAGAATATTTTACTAATACTCTTTCAGTTCCTTCTACATCTGTTCCAATTATTGGAAGTTTGAACGAATTCACGTTACTTTTAACAACACCAATATTAGGAGCTACCCAAAATGCACCACCAACGTTAATATCTATTACTTGGCCACTGGCTGTTGCTTTAATATTAGCAGTATAGCTATATTTATCAGCGGTAGATGTTTTACCATCAATTGTTATAGAATTTGTACCGTCATTTTTCATAGTGATTTTTACATCAGCATCCGTAGAGCCTAGTATAGGTAAATCAAAATTCAATTGACCATCGAATAATGTCCAAGCACTAGTAGCTTTAGCGTCAGCTATCAAGAACCATTCCCCAGCACTATCGAATAGTGCAGAAAGAGTAAATCCATTAGACTCTATATTCGCAAACATACTTTGAAATACACTTAGATGAGCATACAGTTTGTTAGTTTCACCAGCATAATATTCATTTCCGTCTTCCATATAACTTCCTTCAGTATTAGTATAAACCATATACTCTGAAGCAGCTTTACCATCTTTATTAGTTTCTTGAGTATAACTTAATGAATCTTGATGTCTTGTTTCAGAAATCTCAGTATTGTTCGAATCCAAATCATACTCATTATATGTATATGAATTAATACTAGTATTCATATATGAAACATCTTCTTTGTTATCAGGTTCAGTAGTAGTATCGTCGCTACAGCTGAAAAGCATTAGTGACAATCCTAATAGTGCAGTAAGGGTTAATAATTGTTTTTTCATTTTTTATATCCTTTTATTTAAAAATTATATTTTAATAATCGTATTTGTACGTGATTTATTTAGCAATAAAATAAGTTTTTAAAGTTGAAGTACTACCAGGTTGAGATGGAATTGCAGATCCTGCAATGCCACCAATTTCTACAGGTGAAGTTTCAATTAAAACAGGCCCAATACCTTTGGCAACCCAGTAAGTTGTAGTACTAGTGAAGTTTATAGCTACAGGAAATCCACTAATAGTGACTTGGCCATTAAAGTTAATGTCAACTTTGTATCCATAAGTTGTAATCTTTTCACCGTTTACAGTTACTTCTTTAGTTTTTTTCGTATTCTCACCCTCAGAATCTACATCTCCAGTAACAACGAAACCAAGACCAGGGAGTGTAATTTCAATTTCGGACTCCACTATATCCCAATCATCATCACTAGCGTCTGCTATTTTGATCCAATCATCTTTAAATTCTATCTGACCACTGAAATCTATAAGCGAACCTTCACCTAAACCTGCTGGCAAAAAAGCATCCTTGTGAATGTATAACTTCCCTTCTGCAGTTGCGTAAAATGTCTCAGTATCATTATTTGTTTCATAAGTCCCATTATTATCGCTATCAGTGTATGTTTTACAGTTATATGCCTCTTTACCATCTTTCTGCTCTACTGACTCCAATGCAACGGAATCTCTTGTAACTACTTTCTCTTGATTTTCATCTTCTGTTTCATTTTCATATATCCAATAAGAGCCTTGAGTAGTCGCAAAATAATTTTCCTTATTTCCAGTATTATCATCTGGATTTGTTGAACTATCGTCTGAACAAGACGCCATAAAAATTATAGCACTGATTAATATTAATATTTTTTTCATATAAATTTCCTTTCTCATTTAATTAATAGACCTTTTCTTATAATTTAGTTACAATTTAATAAACATATCTAACTTTATAAGTCAAAGTCGTCTTTTTTTCTTTTGCTACATCTACTTTGAATGTGATTTTGTTAGCATTTTCTTTTTCGTAATCTACGTTTTTTTCTAGCACTGTCCAATTGCCCCATAGATTTCGGTTCACTTCTACAGTTACTGGCTCTTCTTTACTATTGTGAATTGTTACTTCATACTCTACTTCTGATACTTTGTCAGCAATTTTCTTTGAAGAAACTACTTTCTCATCAATTGTAATATCAAAAGCATCACCTATTTTTAGTTCAACTTCTTCATTTTTTGGAGTGTGATCTAAATTATCCTCAACTATTAATTCTACTGCTTCGCCATCGTTTTTATATATTCTTACTATTCCTTTGGGTAAAGGCATTCCTAGATTATTGTCTTTAGTATTCTTGAATTCAACGCTAACAGATGGCTTTCTGTTATCCAGATTCGAACCGTTCGAATTATAAATAAACTTCTTCTGTACTTTTATATCAGAGGCATTGAATAGACCGATTTGCTTATCTTCATTTTGAAGTAAATCTGATTTATTTGCTAACTCATATATATGATACTCGAAAAATGATTTTTCAGAAACTAAGTCTTCTGCAATCATTGACTTTGCGTACATTCTACTTTCAAACAAGTCTCCTCCAGCCGTTAAGACATCATCATGAGCTCTATTTATATCACCAGCTATTAATTTTACTTTTGCATTTTTGAAAGAGCCACCAGAGTTATTAGTTATGTTAACCCAAGCGTTCAGGTCTAATCTATTATCATCTTTGTTTAGAGTTGCAACGTACTCCGCCTTCCAGCTCATACCACCTGTTTGATAAGTAAGACCTGCTTCTTTTTTACCAGCACTATTAGACTTAACTTTCCAAACAAGAGTAGGTTTAGTTAATAGGTTTTCGGGCATATAGTCAAGAGAGATATTATACCCTTCAAGTGAAGGAAGTATTGTTAATCCACCGCCATCATTTTTTACTACTACTGAATTATGTGTTGCTGATACTAGAGTACCTTCTATTACCTTTTCCCCAACCAACGATATTTTTTTATCAATAAAGTGTTGCATTAGTGAGTAACTATTTGCCAAATCATATCTATAGTTCTGTTCTATTACAGAACCGTCTAAGTTTATCTTCACGCTTGATGGGTTAATTTGTGAAGGAACATCTCTGATAAGTACATCATTAATTCCTGACTTAAGCTCAATCTCACGTGTTTCTTTTACAACTCCGAGGTCTGAATTATAGATAGTAACTGCCACTTCTTTTCGGTCTTGTGCAAACGATAGCATACTAGTAGCTACCAACAAAAGTATTATTTTCTTCATGTTAATCTCTTTTTTATAAATTAGTACCAAACTTATAAATATACGGTTTTATTTCTTCATAGTTAAATTTTTAGTTCTGAAATTCTTATTTTGCCAATTATGAATTCCCAAAAAAGCGAAAAGAAATGGCAGAAAAAGTACTCGATAAATTCATTAGATATGCTAAAATAGACACACAATCTGATCCCAAAAGCCCAACAATACCATCTACTCAAAAGCAATTTGATTTAGCACATTTGTTAGTCAAAGAGTTAAAAGAAATGGGAATCAAAGATGTTGAGTTAACTGAAGAATGTTATGTATATGCTACTATTCCTAGCAATATAGAAGGTGGTGACGAACTACCTGCTATTGGTTTTGTTTGTCATATGGATACGTCACCCGATTTTAACGCAACTGGTGTTAACCCACAAATAGTTGAGAATTATCAAGGTGGCGATATACAATTAGGTACATCTGATGAGTATATAAGAGAAATAGACAACCCTAATCTTAAAAAATGTATCGGTCACACTATAATCACAACTGATGGTAGTACTCTACTCAGCTCTGATGATAAATCAGGTGTTTCAGCAATTATGAAAATGGCTGAAATACTGATGAGTGACGATACTATAAAGCACGGTCCAGTGAAAATAGGATTCACACCAGATGAAGAAATAGGACGTGGTGCAGATAAATTTGATATCGAAAGATTTGGATGTGAATATGCATATACGATAGATGGTGGTTTGCCAGGTGAGATTAACAAAGAAACTTTCAGTGCTGATAGTGCTTTCGTGACTGTCACTGGAAATGAGATTCATCCTGGTGAAGCAAAAGATAGAATGGTTAACTCTATTAGAGTAATAAGTGAGATTATAGCCAAACTACCTAGAGACATGGCTCCAGAAACAACTGAAGGCTATCAACCATATATTCATCCTCACGAAGTAGATGCAAGAGTTGGTAAATCTACTCTTCATTTATTATTCCGTGACTTTAAGACGGAAGGGTTAACTGTTCAAAAAGAAATAGTTGAAAATATTATATCTGAAGTGCAATCCAATTATCCAAAAGCAAAAATAGAATTAGAAGTTACTAAGTCTTATAGAAATATGTATGATGTATTGATGCAGAATCCGAAAGGATTAGACCTACTCTACAAAGCTGCAGAGAAAGCAGGTACTAATCCCGAATGGGAGCCAATAAGAGGTGGGACAGATGGCTCTCGATTAACAGAAATGGGATTGCCTACTCCTAACATTTATACAGGTGGACAGAATTTTCATAGTAACAAAGAATGGTTATCATTAGATTTCTTAGAGAAAACTATCGAAACAATGATTAACTTAGTAGAGTTATGGGGACAAGAAGGAAAATAATTGGCTAAAGCGCGTACTATACTAAAATATAGCATATCACTAATACTATTAGTTATATCGATTTACTTCACTGTAGATGGAATTGACTTTGGTAAACTGTATTCTGCTATTTTGGATATAGATTATTTTTGGGTGATTGTGCCTCTTCCAATTGTAGTTCTCTCCCATCTGATGCGAGCTATCCGTTGGAAGCTATTACTTTCGCCATTCCATATAGCTGATTCAGTGCTAAATTTGTTCTCTGCAACTATGGTAGGGTATTTATTTAATAATGTATCACCTCGTGGTGGTGAGTTAGTTCGGCCCTATATTTATAGCAAAAGAGAAAAAATATCGTATTCAAGTACTTTCGCTACTATTCTAGTTGAACGAATATTAGATTTGATTACATTAGGAGTCTTAATAGCTGTAGTTCTAACTTGGAATAGTGATCAAGTTCTAAAAGCTTTCCCTAAAGACACAGACCCTATGAAATTGGTAATAATTTCGGGTTTGATTCTACTAATTATGTTTCTTTCACTTTATCCTCCTACTATTAAGTTTTTCTTAGATAAAGTAATAAAACCATTCTCTGAAAAGATTTATATAAAACTCGCAGACCTTTTCGAAAAATTTAGACAAGGTTTTGCCATTATAAAAAGACCTTCAAAATATGCCAGAATTGCAGTTGAATCAATTTTTATATGGATTCTTTATGCATTGCCTCTTTATTTATTATTCTTCGCATTTGGGTTTGAGAATACATATTCACTTGGGATAGAAGATGCGCTTTTATTAGTAATAGTGTCTGGAATTGGTGTTACAATAGCCCCAACACCCGGTGCCATAGGCGTATATCATTACTTAGTAACTACTGCTTTAGTTCAGCTATACGGAATTGATTCAGAGACAGGACTTGCATTTGCTACTGTAGCTCATGCTGCATCGAAGTTAATGGAGTTACTTTTAGGTGGTATGTTCTTCATTCGTGAGAATATAAAAGAAATTCCTTCGGAAGAAGAACTAGAAGAAGATATAGTTCACTAATTATTCTCCTCAATTTTATTTATCAAAGAAAAAATATTTTGTAATCTACTTGATTTATATTAAGTTATATTTTCCTGAATAAAATAAGTTTGGGATTGTATAATAAAATATAGGAGTGATTATGTCTATTATAACATCTGGGAAAAAATATAGAAAGGGTAAAGTAGATATTCTTTTAAAAGGTGGTGGAACTAATTATACCAATATTGAAGTCCAATGTAATCAAGAACCTGGCAACCCAACTGGGAATCTATATATTGGATATGGTCCAGGTGCTCCAAATGTAAATTTGCAAGATGCTATTGTAATAATTAATACTGCAGATGACCATATTTCTGGTTTAATAGCAATTGGTACATTAGATACGAATAATCAACACGAAATTGTTGTAACTCAATTAATGCAAAACGAATTATTTAATAAATTAAGTATTCTTAGCGATCCAACTGGTAATAACAGATGGTCAGGAAGTCTGAGTAATTATTTCAAAGTTTCTACATTAGATTAGAAAAATATTATTTCTTTTTCCAATTCTTGAGTTTTTCATTGAATTCGGATTCTGGGTATTGGAGTGAATCATAGAGTTTAGCTTCATTTCTTTGTCTATATGCTTCGTATAGACTAACAGCACAAGCTACTGATATATTCAAACTTTGTATCATCCCAGCTTGTGGTATATTAAAGTTCCCATCAGCTAGCTCCAAAGCTTTGTTCGATACACCGGCATGCTCGTTACCGAAGCAAAGTGCAACTCCTTGAGTTAAATCTAAATCATAAAGTGATATCGATTTTTCACCTAACGCAGTAGTGTATATTTTCATACCTTTATTGCGAATATCATCAAAGCATTTCTTTACATTATAGTATCTATGTATATTTAACCATTTAGTTGCGCTTGCTGCTGCGTTGCGACCAAGTTTTCTTTCTGGTTGTTCACCGTGGTAAAGTATATATACGTCACTAACACCAACAGCATCACACGAACGTAAGCATGCAGCAAGATTATGTTTGTCATTAATATTTTCTAATATAATAGTGAGATTTGGTTGTCTTTGTTCTAAGACTTTGGTTAGTTTTTCTAATCTTTTAGGTGTAGGTTCCATAACATAAAAAAGCAGTCCTTTTAGGAGGACTGCTCAATATTTAATTTTACTAATCTTTATTTATCGGCTTCACCCATAATAGGGTCAATCGAACCAATAATAGCAACAACATCCGAAAGCATTGAGCCTTCTACCATCGGAGCTAGTCCTTGCAAATTAGATGCACAAGCTGAACGGATTTTAAGTTTCCATGGGTTACCTGTGCCATCTGAAACTATAAAG
Organism: Chlorobiota bacterium; assembly: GCA_041595255.1. Taxonomy (GTDB): domain Bacteria; phylum Bacteroidota; class Ignavibacteria; order Kapaibacteriales; family UBA2268; genus PGYR01. The sequence goes on along the minus strand of JBFHKR010000023.1, from coordinate 11,579 downwards.
AAGCCAAGCTCACCTTTAGGTGATTCGATAGCAGTGTATGTCTCACCAACCTCAGGAGCTGCACCATAGTTTACTAGCATGAAATCTGAAATCATTTCTTCCATTTTAGTATAAACATCTGCTTTTTTAGGCAAAGTCTTATTCGGTATATTTGCTCTTATTTCGCCTTTCGGCATTTTATCTAAAACTTGGTGAATTATCTTCAATGACTCGCTCATTTCACGGATTCTAACCATATATCTAGCCATTGTATCGCCATCATTTTCAGTTATCACATCGAAATCTAATTCAGGATAAACCAAATAAGGGTCATCTCTTCTCAAATCTCTATTTACACCTGACCCACGAAGTACGGGGCCAGTCAAGCCAAGATCTATACATTGCTGAGCAGTCATTACTCCTACACCAGCCATTCTATCTACAAATATTCTATTTTTGTGAACTACTTTACCAAAGTAGTCTAATTCTGAAGGGAATTGGTTTGCCCAAGATCTGATATGTGCTAAAGTCTCATCATCTATATCATTAGCTACCCCACCGATACGAGTATAACTAGTTGTGAATCGAGCACCACATATTTTCTCAAATATATCGTATAATTTCTCTCTTTCTGTAAAAGCCCATAGTAGCAAAGTCAATGCACCAGTATCCATACAAGTCGCACCCATAGCCATTAAGTGTGACGATATACGTGCTAATTCAGATACCAATACCCTTACCCATTTAGCTCTTGTAGGAATATCTATTCCCATAGAATTTTCTATAGCTAATGCAATAGCTACGTTGTTCATCATAGGAGCCAAATAGTCTAATCTATCAGTATGAGGTATAAATTCATGATAAGTAGTATTCTCAGCTAATTTCTCATATCCTCTATGTAAATAACCAAGCTCTGGAACGCATTTTATTATGGTCTCACCATCCATTCTTAGTAGTACACGTAGTACACCGTGAGTAGCAGGGTGTTGGGGACCCATGTTCAATACCATGTCATTGTCCAAAGCATCGTCAAATATAAGTTCTGTATCTTTGTCTAACAGTTCCTTATATATTTTTTCTTGACGTTCTTCGTTTAGCTTAACTATTTCTAATTGAGATTGTAAATTCATATCAAATATATATTTGTGATTTCTTCTTTTCTCGAACTTACTATGAAAATATTTTAAACTTCATTGTGAGTCCATTAATTTTTACAAATTAAATAAAAAACCAATATTTTAAAAGCATTAGGAACCCTATTGTTATAAAGTTTCCAAAATTGATAGATATGATTGATATCTTTCAATGTCAATTTCACCCTCTTCAACTGCATCTTTAACCATGCAACCTGGTTCATGTGTATGAGTACAAGGTGTGAACTTGCATTCTTCTCTGTACCCTTCGAATTCTTTAAAATACATTTGTAGCTCTAATTTGTCGAAATTCCAAATTGCTAATTCCCTCAAACCAGGAGAATCAACGATTCTGGTATTTTTATCTACATCAAACATTTGAACAAAGCTAGTGGTATGCTTTCCTTTCATATGTTTTGTTGATACTTTGCCTACCGCCAATATATCTTCTCCCAATATATGGTTAATGAAAGTAGATTTACCCACTCCCGAAGGTCCAGTAACTAGGGTAGTTTTGTTTGATAATTTAGACTCTATTTCTTGGATATTAATTTTTTCTTCCATTGAAATAAATATAAGGCCATAACCTAAATCCTTATAAGGTTGTAAGTCTTCCTTTATTAATGTCAAATCCATCAATTCAATTTTGTTAAAACAAATTATAGTGGGAATATCATACATTTCAGAAGAAATCAAGTATCTATCAATCAATCCTTTATTATAATATGGATCTGCGACTGCCATGAAAATCAAGATTTGGTCTATATTGGCAGCTATAATTTGTTCATTGTCTGTTTTTTTGACTGACTCCCTAGATAACTTACTATATCTCTCTCTTATTTCTAATATTACGCCTTGATTATTTTGCTCTAATAATTGATAGTGTACTTTGTCACCAACAGCTGCAACATTGATATTTTCATAAGGTGTTATTACAGTGCCACCCAAAATACACTCTACAAATTCATTGCTTTCATCATCTTTTACTTTATAATTAGAACCTAATGCCAAGTAAATTGTACCCTTTCTCGCATTGTCAGGTACTTTACCGCTTTTCTTTGTCAATATTCTTTTTACAGATTTAGACTTTCTGAAAGGTTCTTTGCTGAATTTTTGCTGATTTTTCTTGTTTTGAGCCATTTTTTTCGCCGGTGTGTAATTATCTACACACTTTTACTTGTTAGGATTATATTTATTCGTTAGATTTGCTAAAATATAAAATAATCGGTTATAATTTGTATTATCGTTGGAAATTTAAAGATAAACCAAATGAAGAAACAGTACACAACTTAGCAAGATCACTTAAAATACCAAAGACTTTGGGAAGAGTTTTAGTTGGAAGGGGTATTAATACTCCAGAAGACGCGAATAAATTCTTTGTACCTTCAAAGCAAAATATCCATGACCCTTTCTTAATGAAAGATATGGATAAAGCAGTTGAACGTATATTAAAAGCCCGAGAAAATGATGAGTCAATTTGGATACATGGTGATTATGATGTAGATGGGACATGTAGTACAGCTGCACTATATAAGTTCCTCGAAAACCTAGGATGCAATGTTCAGTTCTTCATTCCTGATAGATTTCAGGACGGGTACGGCTTGTCAGAGCGGAGTATCAGTGGGGCCAAAGAATTTGGCGCAACTGTATTGATAACAGTTGACGTCGGCATTACTGCTATTAAAATATCGCAAGATGTTAGAGATGCTGGTATGGATTTTATAATCTGTGATCACCACGAACCAGGTGACGAACTGCCAGATGCCTACGCTATATTAGATCCTATCAGAAAAGACTGTGAGTATCCATTTAAAAATCTTGCTGCTTGTGGAGTAGTATTTAAACTTATTCAAGGTATAGCTCAAACATTGGGTATACCTGAGAAAGCTTATGAATACCTAGACTTTGTTGCTATGGCGAGTGCTGCAGATATGGTTCCTCTAATTGGGGAAAATAGAACTCTAGTTTACTATGGTCTTAGGAAAATAAATGAAAAAACAAGACCTGGTCTAAAAGGGCTTATTCACTGCACTAATCTTAAAATTGGTTCTATTACGGCTACTAACATAGTATTTGCTGTTGCACCTATTATAAATGCTGCTGGACGTATGGGCGAAGCTCTTCGTTCAGTTAATATGATGATACAAGATGATGAAATACATGCTTTCCAAATAGCTCAACAATTAGAAGACGAAAACAGAAAAAGAAGATATATAGATCAGCAAACTTTCGAAGAAGCAATTCCACTAGCAGAGAAACAATTACAAGATGGTGCAAGATCATTAGTTGTTCATCAGCCACATTGGCATGCTGGAGTTATCGGTATTGTTGCTTCTCGATTAGTAGATAGATTCAATGTACCAACTGTACTTATGACTACTATACATGGTTATGCAAAAGGCTCTTGTCGTAGCCCAAATAATTTTGATATATATGCTGCTCTTAAAAGAGCTTCACATTTGCTAATTGAGTTTGGTGGACATAGGCATGCTGCAGGCCTAACTCTTAAGGAATCTGATATACCTGAATTAAGAAAAATAATCAACTCATGTGCTGATGAAAATATATCTTCTGATATGCTTACACATGAAATGGAAATAGATTCAGAATTAAAACTTAATGAATTATCTCCAAATTTTATTTCGTCCCTCAATAAATTTGCGCCTTATGGTTATGCTAATTATAAACCTATATTCTTTTCAAAAGGTGTCACTTCCTCAAATGGGGTAAAAATAGTAGGGCAGAATAATCTTAAATTCAGAGCATTCCAAAATAATTTCGCGATTGATGCTATTGCATTTGGATTAGCAAATAAATACGATATAGTTACGACCGGAAAACCATTTAATATACTCTATAACTTAGAGATTAATACTTTCAATGGTCAAAATACTCCACAACTTTTTATCCGAGATATAAAGCCACAAGACTAGAATGATAGCTAAGGAAAAAGCACTTTCTTTCGAAGAGGATATAAAACTAAAGCTATATGATTTCGAAAATACTCATACGTTTCGCGCATTGCAAGCGTATGATATATTCAAACATATAGTAAATACTTCTGTAATTGATGAGAAATCTTATTTTTCAGGGTTACACGCCAAATTATTATTTCTTTATAATAAGTTTAACTTGCCTCAAGAATTGATTGTTAAGATCAATAATTACCGTAAATATATAAGCAAGCTGATATCTAGTCCTACTCTTTATTGTTCTAAAGAAGATATGGAATCTTCATTTAGGATCGCTCTAACTTTATTAGAGATAACTTCAAATGGAATTTCTGATGTTGATTTAAGAAGATTTCTTTCCGAAGAACCTATAATCACTTACAAACATACACCTGAAACGGAATTCAATTCGTTTAAGCTAGTTGTAACGGCTAAAAGTAAAGCTGAAAGTGAGAATAAAATAATTTTTGGTGAAAGTGAAGAACAGGGGAAAGTAGCTATATATTTGAATAAGATATGGGAATCACTTTGGCAATACATAAAACCTTATAGTGAAATAAATGTACTAGATGTTGAAAAACATCATGAAAAAAATGGATATAGTGTCTTTTATTGTAACCAAAATACTTTTTTAGTTTATGAAAGTGACTATCTAATAGATGTGACTGAAATAGCAGGTTGTTTTCAGAATAATGGTCAATCAGAATACTTTGCTTTACTGAATTGGCTAAGCGTTTCTTATCCTTCTACTCCAATGATGGTAGGAAATATAGTTAATAATCTATTTGATGCTATGATTTCTAATGAGGAAATAGACAGTAATACATATATTGAGAATGAGTTATCTAAATCTCCATTACAAAATATTTATCTTAATAAATTTGACAAACAAAGTATTGGAAATATTAATAATGATGTAGAAATTATCTTCCAAAAGTTAAAAAAGACTATCAGTGATATTCCCAAAGGAGAAACATTTATTGAACCAAGCTTTATCTCTCCTGAGTATGGTCTCCAAGGACGTCTAGATGCTATGGTAGTCGATAGTGATGATGAAAGAAGAAAAGAAGTAATTGAACTAAAGTCAGGTGGTTTTCCATCTAAGAATGTTCCTGTCAGGACTGGAAATGATATAACATATTCACTCTCAACTTGGCGTAATCATTACGTACAAGCTAGTTGTTACAATCTACTATTAAAATCAGTTTACCCAGAAAGATATGGTAATTCTTCCATATATTATGCAAAAGATGACAAAAGACCCTTTAGAAATGCACCAATTTTATCAGGGAATTTTCAAGAAATAATTGATCTAAGAAATAGAATTGTTGGATTATATTTTGATATAGCAGGCAGAAATTTTAGCTCTATTGGTAATCTGGTGACTGAACTTGAAAAGTTCCCTCCTAGTTATTGGCAGAAAGATATAGATGTATTTATTGAAAAGTTAAATAATTCCACAAAACTTGCTCATGAATATTTAAAAGAAATGCTTTCTTTCATATTCCGAGAATTGATTAGTAATAAAATTGGCAAGTATGCTGAAAACCCAGAAAAAGCATATAGTAATCTTTGGTTGGAAGAAAGAAAAATCAATAATAGAAATACATTACATTCTCTAAAATTAAATAATGAAGAATCTAATTTTGATAATTATCATTTACGATTTGATAGATTTGACATAAGTGATTTAAACTTTAGGATTGGTGACCAAGTAGTAATTTATCCTACTACTGAAGATGGTCTTACTTTACTTCTAAAAGAGCAGTTACTCAAAGGTGTAATAAAGCTAATTGATAAATCTCATGTTATAATTAGTTTACGTAATAAGCTTTTAGGTAAAAAATTCTTAGAGAATTACAATAATTGGGCTATTGAGAGTGATTTTCTAGAACATTCCTATAAAAAGCTACCTTCTGTATTGTTTGATTTTATAGATGACCCTGAGTTTGAAATTAAAGTTGGCAAAGTAGAACAAAAAATTGATGAAGTTCATTATAATTGTGATTACCTTAATGACAAACAAAATGAAGTTGTAATAGCAGCCTTATCTACAAACAATTATTACCTCATCCAAGGACCACCTGGTACAGGTAAAACTTCGTATGTACTTAGAGCTATATTAGAATATTATTATAACAACACCAATGAAAGTGTATTATTAACAGCTTATACTAATCGAGCTGTTGATCAAATATGTACTGTTCTAAAAGAGAGAACAAACATAGACTTTATACGATTAGGAGCGAGAGAATCATCTGAACATGGCGATGTTTTGCTTTCGAATCTTAGTAATGACTATAATAGAGTCGAGCTACAAGAAAAATTTGATTCTACAAGAGTAGTTGTTTCAACTGTTTCATCATTGCTTTCTCATCAAGAATTATTTAAACTTAAGAAGTTTGGCTTAGCTGTAGTTGACGAAGCAGCGCAGATATTAGAACCCTTCATAATAAAAATAATAAATCATTCGCGTAAATATATAATGATTGGAGATGAGAAACAATTACCAGCTATTGTAAATCAAGCAGAGTCGAATTTTAAAATTGAAAATGAATTATTAGGACTAATTGAACTCAATAACTTATCCGAATCTTATTTTGAGAGAATGCTGAGAAACGCGAAAAAGAATGGATGGTATCATTCGCATGGAATGCTTACACATCAAGGAAGGATGGGTAAAAGAATTATGAAATTGGCTAATGAATTATTTTATCAAGGTAATCTACTTAGTCTTTCTACTAACAATAATTCAAATGAAATATTGAAATTTGAAAATGTAGAGTCAGAAGCAGTACCTTTCATTAATTATGCTGAAGCGGACTATATAGTCAATACTATTATCGATATACTAGAGAAACAGGAAACAAGTCAACTTGAAATTGGTGTTATCAGTCCTTTTAGGAGTCAGTGTGCATTGATACGCAATCGATTACCTTATGAACTTCGTGACAAAGTAGCTGTAGATACTGTAGAAAGATTCCAAGGGAGTGAAAGAGATATTATTTTTATCTCATTTGCAGTCAATAAACCCCATCATATACAGAATATGTCTTCGACCGTATTAATTGACAATATTGAAATAGATAGAAAGCTAAATGTTGCAATAACTAGAGCAAAACAGCATCTATATGTGACTGGTTGTAGTGAAATATTGAACCAATCACCTATTTACAAAAAATTTATTGATTTGTTAGTTAAAGAAAATTGACGATTTTGTATTTTTGTGTACTACTTTAAAACTAAAAAAAGAAAAACATTAAGGGATTTAGATTATGGCAGGACATAGCAAATGGGCCAATATAAAGCATAGAAAAGGAAGACAGGATGCATTAAAAGGAAAGATATTCACGCAGATGGGTAAAGAAATAACAATAGCTGCTCGTGAAGGAGGGGGTGACCCTGATATGAATCCTCGTCTACGTTTGGCTGTCAAAAAAGCCCGTGACAATGATATGCCTAAAGATAATATCGAAAGAGCTATAAAAAAAGGAACGGGTGAATTAGAAGGGCAAGCATTCGAAGAATATAGATATGAAGGATACGGCCCAAATGGTGTAGCAATAATTGTTGAGACTATTTCTGATAATAAAAATAGGACTGTGTCTGAAGTTAGAGCCTCTTTTAGTAAATATGATGGTAATATGGGAGAAACGAACTCAGTTGCATGGAATTTTGATAGAAAGGGAGTAGTAACAATAAAAACTTCAGGTGCTAGTGAAGATGACTTGATGATGGAAGCGTTAGAAGCAGGTGGGGAAGATGTGGAATATAGTCCTGAAACATCCAGAATCATTTGTGCTATGACAGATTTTAATTCAGTCAATGATTACTTTGAGAAAAGCTTATTTGAAATAGAAGACAGTCAACTAGAATACATAGCAAAAAACAAAGTAAAAATTACGGATGTATCTTTAGCTAAGAAAGTAATGCTCTTCTTAGATAAAATGGAAGAGGTTGATGATGTCCAGAATGTATATAATAATGCTGATATCGACGACTCAGTATTCGATCAGTTAGATTTATAATGAGAGTAATAGGTATAGACCCCGGTTCTGTTATTTGTGGCTATGGAGTCGTAGATATGGAGGGGAATAGTTTCAAACTAGTTGAATATGGAGTAATAAAAGCAAAAATTCAATCTGATGATTTCAATGGTAGATTGAAAATACTAAATGACTCTGTAGATAGAATTATAAAAAGAACTAGTCCTGATATCAGTGTATTCGAAACTATATTCTACGCTAAGAATGTCCAATCTTTAGTAAAACTCTCACACGCAAGAGCTGCCGCTATACTTTCCGCTACACAAAACGAATTACCTATATTCGAATATTCACCAAATGAAATTAAAAAATCAGTAACTGGTAAGGGTAAAGCTGGCAAAGAACAAGTTCAATTCATGGTTAAGAAAATTCTTAATATTATTGAAACCCCAGAGTTTTTAGATTCAACTGATGCACTCGCAATTGCTATTTGTCACTGCTTAAAACAAGGGAATTCGAATAAGAAGAAAGTTTCTAATTGGTCCCAATTCGCTAAAGACAATCCTGATAGAGTGAAGTAAAGTATTAGAAAATGTTAATTCATTTTCAAAAATTTAAATAATTTTGTTTTATTCAAGTATTCTATTTTTATAAAATAAACTCCTACACTAATGTCATTTGATAAATCAAATTCTATAAAATTACTTGAAATAATTGGTTTTGATTCTAATACATTTCCTATTTGATCCAATAAAGTAACTTTAAATAAAGACGAAATTTTAGTTTCATCTTCAGTATTATAATTTATTCTAATCCATTCTGAAGCAGGATTTGGAAATGGTTTACTTATTTTCATACTTTTTGTAATATCTAAATTCCATATCATGTCACATTTGTCAATTACTTGAATATTCTCTTGTAATATCTCGGCTTTTAAATTAATTAGTTCAAATTTACAATCGCTATCATCCTTAATAACGTCATTTAAATTTTCAAAATTAGAAGTGTAAAATACAACTAAGATAGTATCAATATCATAAGGGGTAAGATGAATTGGGAATTGTGAACTTGGTATTGAGTAGTTAATTTTAGTACCTATTTCTAAAATGTTTATAAAGTATGTTGAGTCTATCAAGTTTTTGACTACTATCTTTTGTTCATATAAATTGTTTCTTCTTACTGCATCGAATTTTATTTCATTGTCTCCATCTATACTTGTTAATTTGAATTTGATATTTGAATTCGAATTCTTTATACTGAAAATATCAGTAGTTACTTTACACCCAAATTCGTTCTCTATTTCAGCATATATTTTAGAAGGTTCTGAAACGGTTAGCTTCTGTTCTTCTGATAATAAGTTTCCAAACTCGTCATACCACCTAACAATATTACTAATGTCAGTATTTAAATCTAATTGCTTCGTTTCTTCATTACAAATTAGAACGTTATAATTAGCTATATTAAAATTTGGAAAATCATGGAAACTAATATTAATTGTATCTCTGAAAGTACAGCCTGTAGTAGAATCGATTGCAAATATATGAAATTGTCCATGTGTTGTTATAATTATATCCTTTGATTCTATAGTGTTATTCCACAAGTAATAATCAAAATCTCTATCTGGACTTAGTATTAAAGTATCACCAACACAATAATCGGTTTTTATATTAGGTAATATCTTCTGTTTGTTATTCTTAGAAGAATTAATAATATGTTTGCTAATTTTATAGATACAGCCACTTTTCGTTTCAATAGTAGCTTCTAATATGCCGATATCTTCAACTATGATAGAATCTTTAGAAATATGATTTTCTAAATCAATTAATTTATCATTTAGCTTCCACAAAATATTCTTAATCTGAGCCAAATTTATTGGGCTACCCTCCATATCAATTACTCTAACCGTTTTTACATTAGAACACGGAATTGAATCTACGGCCAATTCGAAACTAAGTGTACTATTTACGAGAATTACTTGCTTACTTAATACACACTTTGTAACAGAATCCGAAACTTGGTAAACTATATCACAAGAAATAGTTGTATCTGGAATTTGAGATTTTAAATAAGCAATATTATCTTCAATTTTATCAAATAATCCTAAAGGTCTCCAATTCCATAATATCTTATTATTATTATTTTCTAGTTCTCCATTAACAAATAATTGACCAATGATCTCTGAAGTAGAATTTTGGCATAGATGTAAAGTGTCTGGTATTACTACCTCTAAATCTAAATATTTTGCATAAACAGAATCTTTCGCTTTAGAGCCATCTGAGTAAGTCACTTCTATAATGTATTTTTTATCTCCACTTATTACATCGCTTATGCTTTTGTTATTATTTGAGAAAATAACCTTATCATAAATTGGCGGAACTAATTCCCATTTAGTATCAATAATTTGTAAACCTGTCTCATCTAAACTAAATTCGATATTATTGTCACATGGAGAGATAGTTTTTTCACAAAACTCACCAATTAAAGTACTTGTATTTGTATTTACATTTACAATTTTGGCATCTTCTCCTCGCAATATTTTTTTGAAAATTAGCATATGAACGTTATCTCTAGTAGCAGTACCAGTAGCAAATCCCCACCAAACTTCATCTGATTTCAACAACTGAGACAATTTCATCTTTAAACCATCTTGGAGTTTATCAGATTTTCTTAATTGACCATCAAAATATACTGAGAGTATTTCTAACTCAGAATCCCAATGATACTTAACGCAATGGAACTTACCGTCCTCTATATCTTTATGCGTTTTTTCATTATAATCAAATTTTGCAAATTCATCATTACCAAGTAAATTATTCATATCACCATTTATTACATATGAAATATGGTCTGCATTGATCCTATCAACGGGAGGAGGAGAACCTGCATAATTATACCAGGTGTCAATTTCTATTCCAAATGAAGGGTAAACTCTTTTGTTTCTATCATATGGGTTCATTGCGAAACCCATACCCACTCCTAGGCTACCTATAGCGTTATCTCCTTGAGTTTGTAACACAAGCGCTATACCATCAGCTCCTTCTTTATCTTTAAATCCAAAGTACATTTCAGCTTCAATAATAAAATCTTCATTTAAATCAATTTTCTCAAACCCTGGATAGTTAGAATCATTCCAAATGACAGTAGCTTGCATTCTGTTTGTACCGTCAGTTAATTTATGAATTTTTGTTATTGGGTCGTATGAGTAATTGTTAGGGTTACTTTGAACAACTTTAAATTGAGCAGTTAAACTTAACGTAAATATAAAATTGATAACAAAAATTGCTAAATATTTCTTCATTTCAAGCACCCTGGAAATTTAAATTTCGATTAAACTAAACAAAATAATTTATTTAGCTTTATTCTAATATAAAAATAAATATAAGAAAAGTTCAATTCAAAAAAAAAGCAGACAATTAATGTCTGCTTATCATAGAATTTAGCTTATTGACAAAAACCTTAATTAGAAGAGAATAACTCTGGAGTAACTATCAGCATAGCCCAAATCCATTGTGAATTATCACCAGTTGGTC
>JBFHKR010000022.1:0-26661 GCA_041595255.1 Chlorobiota bacterium | reverse complement strand
TTGCTCCCCACGATAGTAATATAGATACTACTACAACTGCTAAGTAAACTTCATATTCGTAGCTGATAGGGAATGCCGATTGTATTGTTATACCTTTTCCAAACATAATTAGCCCAGCAGTGTCTTGCAAATACGTTAGTAACAGCCCAATAGTAGTTCCCAGTATAGTTCCTATTGCTCCTATGAATATACCCTCATTACGGAATATTGCAACTATTCTATTTTTTGACATTCCAAGAGTTCGGAGTATTGATATATCCTTTTTCTTCTGGACAACGGTCATCGAGAGCGATGCTAATATGTTGAATGCCGATATCAGTATTATCAAGAAAAGTACTATTATTGTCATCACTTTCTCGAATTGCATAATCTTGTAAAAATCTGAATTCAAATCCTTCCAAGTAAATATAACTAAGTCTTTATATGAAGATTGGAGTTTATCTACATACTCGTCAGTTAAGCTGTAATCTGTTAGCTTTATGTCTATGAAGTCTTTTTTTGGGTTGTTGTCATATATGTATATCTGCTTTTCGTCATAGTCTTTGACACTACTGTAGAATATACCACTTACCAAATATTTCGAACCGTCTAATTGGCGGAACAAACGGGCCGATTTTTCTAGAGCTTCAGGTGTTATTAGCTCTACTTCGTCACCCCTTGTTATGTCTAATCCCTCAGCTAACTTTGCGCCCATTATTAAGTTTTGTGAGTTAGATTGAAGCTCTCCAAAAATAAGTGATTTATTAAGTCCATCTAAATAATTCTTACTCATAGGATTTATATATAGTAATCTAGCAACCTTGAAATTATCATTTACACGTAAAGCTGATTTCTTTTCAGTTGTTAGAGCAAACTCACTCATGTTTTCAGATTCTCTGACATACTTGATTAGCGAATTATCTATATTGTTATTTCCACTTAGCTTTACCCTTACGTGAGGGTCATAGCCGAGTATTTGCTGATAATTCATAACCTGAAACCCACTCAATATAGATACAACAAATATTATTGAAGCAACACCTATCGTAATACCAATTGTAGCTAGTAAATTGATTATCTTCACGAAGTTTATGTCTTTGCTCGAAAATATATACTTGAGCGCTATTTTATTTTCTAATTTCAGTTTGCTTTTATCACTTTATAATTTGGAAATATATTTTTTAGATTAACTACATCAAAATCATTTTCAAACATACCGAAAACTGATGAACCACTACCCGACATTAATGAAAAAATAGCTCCGTTCTCATATAGTTTATGTTTGATATCTTTTATTTCTGGGTGTTTTGCGAATATTGGTTTTTCAAAATCGTTGAATATCATGCTTCTCATCAACGAGGGATTATCGTTAGCTCTATCTAGTATTTGCTTGTAGTCTGTTAATTGTCTTGGTGTCGAATCTCTATTTAATTCACTATAAGCCATAGGTGTAGATACATGTATATTGGGTGAAACTACAACAATTTGAAATGGGGCTATATAGTCAAAGAAAGTTAATGACTCACCTCTATTTCTACCTATAGCCGCACCACCTTGTAAAAAGAATGGAACGTCAGAGCCAACGGCTTGTGCCAATATCAGTTTATCATTGTAACTAAGCCCTAGTTCGAATATCTGATCAATAGCGTTGATTGTACATGCTGCATCACTACTCCCACCACCTAAGCCAGCACCCATAGGTATATTTTTAGTTAAAGTTATATTGACACCAATTTTCTTATTAACTTTTCGCTCAATTTTACGAATTGCAGTGTATATTAAGTTATCTTTTGTACTTAATTCGGGAATATTTGATTCAATATTAACTTTTTCATCATTATTTCGTTCAAATATGAGCTCGTCGTACAAATTGTGGAGAGAATAAAAAACAGTGTTGAGGTTATGGTAATCATCACTTCTTTTGTTTAATATCTCTAATCCAATATTAATTTTTGCATTCGCATTTTTTTTAATTTTCATTTTATTCTATTTTTGTTTTGTATGTCAAATGAAAGCAATATAAGTTATAAGCAGGAAATTCTAAGAAAAGGTATTCATTTAGCTTCTCTTTCTATTCCAGTAAGCTATATATTTTTCACTCGAGAGAATATGTTGAGCGTACTTGTGCCTGCAACTATCTTATTTATAATATTCGATATACTGTCAAAAAATGTCCAGTTTTTTATCAATTTACTGATGAAATACTTTGGGCAGATGCTCAGGCCTCACGAAAAGAAAGGCAAAGGTTTTTTCAATGGAGCTACTTGGGTACTCATCTCTGCAACAATTTGTGTTCTAGCTTTCCCCAAAATCATCACAATTACTGGTTTTACTATTCTAATCATTTCTGATATATGTGCTGCACTTATTGGTCGTCGTTTCGGTAAACATGGTTTTTTTGATAAATCATGGGAAGGTACTATTTCATTTATAGTCTCAGCCGTTGCTATCATATTTATATATTACAATATATTCGAACTACCTTATAGTTATTTAGTAACTGGTGTTATAGCCGCTACAATCGGTGGATTCGTAGAGGCAGTTTCGAAAGTAATTAGAATAGATGATAATCTATCTATTCCTATCTCAGTAGGATTGGTGATGCTCGTTGGAGAGTATTTCTATGGTTTAGCTGGTCAATCTTTTCTTGGATTTTTGAATTAACCACAAACTCTCCTAAAAATTCAATTTAACAACCATATTCTTTATCTTTGTAGTTATATATTTTAACTAAATGTAAGAAAAAGAATTATGATTGATTTAAGAAGTGATACAGTAACCAAACCAACAGAAGAAATGCGCCAAGCTATGGCTGAAGCTGAAGTTGGAGACGATGTTTACAAAGAAGACCCCACTGTCAAAGAATTAGAAAGAGCAGTCTCAAATCTATTAGGTAAAGAAGCTGGGCTTTTTGTTCCTTCTGGTGTAATGGCCAATCAGATAGCAATCAAACTACACACTAAACCGGGTCACGAAGTAATAATGGATGCGGATGCTCATATTTTTCATTATGAGACAGGTGCTCCAGCAGTGTTCTCTGGTGTTATGTGTCGTTGTATTCCTTCTGATTATGGTAGCCCTGCCGTAGAGGATATAGAAGCAGCGATAAGACCTAACATTTATTATAATTCTCGTTCATCATTAATAACGCTTGAAAACTCTCATAATAGACATGGTGGTACTTTACTAGATGTTGCATACACTCAGCAAGTAAGAGAATTGGCTGACCAGCATGAAATCAAAATGCACCTAGATGGTGCAAGATTATGGAATGCACATGCTGAAACAGGTATAGCGCTTGAAAAATATGCTGAGCCGTTTGATACAGTTTCTGTCTGTCTTTCTAAAGGGCTTGGAGCTCCTGTTGGCTCTGTATTAGTTGGTACGTGGGAGCATATTAATAGAGGTAGGAAATTTAGAAAAATGCTGGGTGGTGGTATGCGTCAAGCAGGTATAATAGCTGCTGGTGGACTGCATGCAGTTAAGCATCATATAAAGCACTTAAAAGGTGACCACGTAAAAGCGAAGTACTTCGCTCAGAAAGTGATGGAATCACCATTAATTGCAGTTGATTTGACTCGTGTACAAACGAATATAGTTAATTTCAAATTAGCTCCACAAATTAAAGCTGCTGACTTTGTCGAGAAGGCAAAAGAAAAAGGAATGCTTTGCAGTGAAATTGGTCAGAACACAATTCGTGTTGTTTTCCATTTCCAGATTAGTGAACAAGAAACGAAAGATGCTGTTAAAATTACAACTGATTCGGTACTTCTATTAGCTCAATAAATATGGAAATAAAGTACATAAAAGATGAATTCAAGCACGAATATAATGGCGAAGTAAAATTCAGCGAAGTAGATTCGTTCAATGTGGTTCATAACTTAGCTTATCTTTATTGGTTAGAATGGGCAAGAACTCAATATTTATTCGATATAGGTATGCCCCGTGATGATAGTATCTTTTCGAAACGTATGCCGATTATGACAGTGCATAGCGAAGTAGATTATTATAGCTCAATGAGGTTTACGGATAAATACACTGTATTGACTAAAGTTAGCAATATAGGGGATAGCTCCATTACATTTATCAATCAAGTTTACTCGACTAATAAATTGATACTAGAAGCCAAATCTATATTAGTATATGTAAATACAGAAAATGGAAAACCGGTTACAATACCGGATTTTGTCAGAGAAAAAATAAACAATTACGAAAATTGATGGAATCAAATTTAAAAATAGCTGCAAGATGTGTCATTCCCAGATTGAACACACCTTACTATTACGAGCAAGAAGATTATAAAAAATTAATCCATAAGCTAATAGAGTTTGGAGTTAGTGGGTTTTGTATATTCGGTGGGGAAGTAAATCAAGTTAAAAATATGATTACTGAGCTTAAGGCAATAGCTGAACAACCACTCATATTTTGTGCTGATTTGGAAAATGGACTCCCAATGCGATTTTTAGGTGGGACGGGATTCCCACACGCTATGGCTTTAGGAAGAACAGAAGACCCGACTAAGTCTGGTATAGCGGCTAAGTTTATAGCCAAAGAAGCTAAGCTTTTAGGAATAGATTGGAACCTAGCTCCAGTTTGTGATATTAACTCTAATCCAAGAAATCCTATTATAAATATCAGGGCGTTTGGTGAAGATGACCTTACTGTTTCTCAGCATTCTGTTTACTACATGAAAGCTACTCAAAATGAAAATGTTTTGGCATGTGGAAAGCATTTCCCCGGGCATGGCGATACAGAAGTAGATTCACATTTAGATTTACCCGTTTTAGAAAAAACTGGCGCAGATTTCCAGATAGAGTTAAAACCATTTATTAATAATATTAAAAATGGGATCAAATCTATAATGATTGGTCACTTGTGGGTGAAAGCTTTGGATGAAGAAAAAATCCCAGCTACTCTATCTCACAATGTAATTACCAAATTACTGAAGGAAATGCTTGGGTTTGAAGGGTTGATAATCAGTGATGCATTAGAAATGAAATCTATCACAAATCACTATAAATCTGGTGAAGCAACTATTAAGTTCTTCGAAGCTGGTGGTGATATAGCATTAATCCCAGAAAATCCTTTCGAAGCAATCGAAGAATTATCTTCTGAAATTGCAAAGAATTCTATTTTAAAAGAACAATTGAATAGTTCTTATAGAAAGTTAAAAAGAGAAATGAATTTCGTTGGTGCTCTTAACCCACCAAAAATTGATGAAGAATTTAAAGATCACTTCATGGAACATGAAAAAATAGCTTTAGAATTAGCTCGAGAAAGCGTTGAACTTAAAATAGAAAATAACGTTATACCGATTCAACCTGGAATGCAATTTGCAGGTTTTGGATTTTTACAGAAAGAAGATGACTTTGGTCCAGCTAGTATGTTCTTCAATTTTATGCAACAAGCACTCGAAAATGATTGTGATTTCGCATATATAAACGAAGAAATAGAAGAAGAAGATTTGGAACAGATGAAACTTGGTACAGATGATGCTGATATAATTTTATTCGCTGTTTTCCATAGAAGTAGATCTTATGCGGGCGATATTGGGACTTCGGAAAAAATAAGTGCAATTATGAAAAAGATTGCAATGGGTAAGCCAGTAATTACTGTGTATTTCGGAAATCCCTATTTAGCAGACGAAATCAGATCGGATGTATCTGTGCTAACTTATTCTAACTCCTTAGCATCATTAGCTGCGGCTACTATGATACTAAGTGGTAGAACAAACAATATGGACGCTCAACCAAACAATTAATAGCTTATGTCAAAAAAAATATTAGTAACAGGAAGTGCGGGATTCATAGGTAGTAGTTTTGTAAAGCTAATGCTAACGAAAGGTGATTACGAAGTCATTAGTTTTGATGCACTAACTTATGCAGGAAATCTAGAGAATTTAGATTCTTTGAAAGATAATCCAAAGCATACTTTTGTCAAAGGAAATATCGAAAGTAAATCGGATTTAGAAAAAGTATTTGATGAACATAAAATCGATGGTGTAATTAATTTTGCTGCCGAATCACATGTTGATCGGTCTATAATGGATTCATCTCCTTTTGTAAGTACAAACGTATTCGGCACAGTAAATCTTCTAGATTTTTCAAAGAAACATAATGTGGAACGATATATACAAGTTTCAACAGATGAAGTTTATGGATCGCTTGGAGCTACTGGTAAATTTACTGAGAGAACTAATTTGAAGCCGAATTCACCTTATTCTGCTTCTAAGACTGCCGCAGATAATTTCGTTCGATCTTATTATAAGACATTTGATTTTCCTGCATTGATTACTAGATGTTCTAATAACTATGGTCCATATCAATTCCCAGAAAAACTAATCCCCCTAATGATAATGAACGCTCTAAGCGACAAAGATTTGCCTGTATATGGTGATGGAATGAACGTTAGAGATTGGATTTACGTAGATGACCACTGCCAGGCAATATTAGAAGTCTTCGAGAAGGGGAGAGTAGGTCAGGTGTATAATATTGGTGCAGAGAATGAAATGCCTAATATTGAAATTGTAAAACAGATTTTAAGCTATCTGAATAAACCAGAATCACTGATTAAATATGTAAAAGATCGTCCTGGACACGATAAGAGATATGCAATGGATAATACCAAAATATCATCTGAATTGGGTTGGACTCCTAAATATGATTTCGAAAATGGATTGAAGTTGACTATAGACTGGTACTTGGATAATATGGATTGGGTGGAAAGAGTTATTTCGGGTGAGTATAGAGATTATTATAAATCAAATTATAGCAATAGATGAAAAAAGTAATATCAGTAGTCGGAGCAAGACCGAATTTTATGAAAGTCGCTCCTATACATAGAGCATTTGAAAAATATCCCAATATTGAACATTTTCTAGTTCATACAGGGCAGCATTATGATAAAAATATGAGTGATGCCTTCTTTCAAGATTTAGAGATGCCACATCCAAAGCACTTTTTGAGTGTTGGCTCTGGTTCTCATGCTGAACAAACTGCAAAAGTGATGATTGAGTTTGAGAAAATATTATTAGAGGAAAAGCCTGACCTTGTTATAGTTGTTGGCGATGTTAACTCAACTGTTGCTTGTAGTCTGACTGCTGTTAAGTTACATATACCAGTTGCTCACGTCGAATCAGGATTGCGTAGTGGCGATAGAGAAATGCCCGAAGAAATCAATAGGCTAGTTACAGATTCAATATGTGATATTGCTTTCGTAACTGAAGAAAGTGGAAAAAGAAATTTGTTGAACGAAAATTATCCAGAAGAGAATATACATTTCGTTGGTAATACAATGATTGATTCTCAACATTTTGCATTGCAAAAGTTAGATGGTAATAATGTTTTGGAAAGATTAGGTCTTACTAGTAAAGGTTATGTACTTTCTACAGTTCACAGACCCTCCAATGTTGATGATAAAGAGCAGATGAGTGATTTGCTAGAAATTTTCGAACAGATATCTCAGCGAAGAACAGTTGTAATCCCAATGCACCCTAGAACTAAAAAGAATATTGAAAACTTTGGATTGAATGAAAAGCTCGAATCTATAGAAAACTTAGTTATGACTGAACCATTAGGATATCTTGATTTTTTAAATTTGATGAAAAATTGTGATTTCGTAATGACAGACTCTGGTGGGATACAAGAAGAAACAACGGCACTTGGTGTCGATTGTATAACCATCAGAACTACTACCGAAAGACCAAGCACTATTGAATTAGGTACAAATATATTAGTACAACCGAATAAAAATGATATCGAAAAAGCTGTTAATAGATATTTGAGTGGTGATAGAAAAACTGGTAGCGTTCCTTACCTTTGGGATGGAAATGCTGCCGAAAGAATCGCCGAAGTTATAAGTAATAGATTGTCGGAGAGAAAATGAAATTGAAGTATCTTATTGTTATGCTGCTTTCATCTGTAAGTATGATGGCACAAGTAACAGGTATGAGCGAGAGTAGCTCAATACTTAAAAGTGAAATTGAAAATAATAAGGGAATGGATTCTCAAATGTTTGAAACAGAGCAAATGCCGGTTTCAAATATAATCAATCCAGATTATTATTACTTAGGACCAGGTGATGTGCTTATGATAAAAGCAATTCCTATGCTTACAACGCCAGTACCTGTAGTTGTCTCTCCCGACAATATGATATTATTGCCTCGTTCTGGTGGTTTGATAGACGTAAATGGTAAAACGCTTACAGAAACTCGTAAACTTATAGAAGAAAGCATAACAAAATATAAATCTGATGCTATTGTAACTACTTCTTTCCAAAAAGCACATCTTTCATTTGTTGAAGTGGAAGGTAATGTACTTAACTCTAGCGTTTATAACTTACCATCAACTTTCAAAGTGTCTGACGCTATCCAATTAGCAAATAAGAAAGGACCAATATCTGAGAAGAATAACGCAAATGAAGATACATACATACAAGAAAGACTGAGAATGAAAAAAACTTACTCAAGAAATAATGATAATAGTGAAATTGTTGAGTATTGGAAACGGAATGTATTAGTAGTTCATGAGGATGGATCGAGTTCTCTGGTTGATTTGATAAAGTCTAAATCTAAAGACAACGGTCATCTAAACCCTTATGTTAGACAAGGTGACAGGATAATAGTTCCATTTAATAAAAATAATTATGGAACAATCTCTATATCAGGGGAAGTAAATAGACCTATTACATTACCTTATAAGAATGGAGATAGATTATCCGAATTAGTAGAATATGGTTTGGGATTAACTTCTTTTGCTGATACGGAAAATATATACTTATTCGATAATGGAGTAAAAACTAAACTTAATTCGAAAGATGGTAAAATAATAATAGAAAATGATAGAGAGTTGAGTCCAGGAGCAGTAGTTATTGCAGGTAATTTAGAAGAAAGAAAGTCAATAAATGAAGGTGTTGTGACGATCAGAGGCTTTGTCAAGAATCCTGGTGCCTTTCCTATTATAAATTCTAAGACCACTTTGAGTGAGATAATAGAGCAAGCTGGAGGAATTACAGAAGGTGCTTATCTTCCATTAGCTAAGTTATATAGAAAAAGCAATGAGTTTGATGATCTAAGTGAATCTAGAACTGAAGCATTTAAATTATTTAGAAAAAGTAATCTTACACTAGAAGATACAGTTAGATATACTCTTGATATTCATTCTATTGAGCCAATAGTATCAGTAGATTTTACGAAAGCAATTAGCAACAAGAAATTTGACGTTACTCTTGAAAATGGTGATGAAATAGTAATCCCTACAAGCCCAAATAGAGTCTATGTATTTGGTAGAGTTGAAAACCCAGGGTTTGTTGAGTTCGAAAAAGGACAAAACATACAGTATTACATAGACAAGACGGGTGGTTTTACGAATGTAGCTGATGAAGATAGAACAGCTGTAATAAGGAAGAATACCAGCTCTTGGGTGGATGATGTGGATGAAACCATAGTTTATGATGGAGATTATATTTACGTCCCAGGTGAAGTAGATGTATCAACATCTACAGAGCAAGCGAAAGTCTCGACTTATGCTGCCATTGGTAGTATAATTTTATCGCTTGGTTTCTTGATTGTGAATATCGTGAATACAGTTAAAAAATAATGTTATATAAGTTAGCCATATTCTTTCTAGTTGCATTGACTTTTGCAAGTAGTTCACTAAGAGCACAGGTGGAACACGTACCTTTGACTTCCCCTGTCTATGACTATCTTTTAAGGGCTGAGAATAAAGGATATTTGGAGCATAAATCTCTATCAAGTTTACCACTCCAAAGAAAAGAAATTACTTCCATATTGAACCAAATGTATAATGACAAAAATCTTTCAGATAGTGATAAAGAGATTGTTACATTCTATTTGAAAGAATTCAATGCTCTACCAGAAAGCAATGCTGTTATCTTCGAAAATGCGCAGAATACTGACAATATATTCTTTGATGATTTGCTCAGTAATAAAGACAAATACATTTACAAGTACACTGATAGCAATAGTAACGTAGAATTAAAACCACTTCTAAAAGCAGAAACTTTCTTGACAAATAATCCAAATTATGATGAAAGTAAAAGCATCTTATTACATGGTGGTGTAAGGCTAATGGGTACTTTATCCAATACGTTCGGTTATTATCTACAAGCTACTAATGGATCTATTATATCCGGAGATAGAAGGTTAGCAATAGATAGAGAACAATCATATAGCAATAATGTGAAATTCGCTTATTTAGAAAGTGATTTGGATTTTACTCAGTCGCACGTTAGATATGACAATGATTGGTTTTATGCTACATTAGGTAGAGAGGTAAGAAACGTTGGTGCTGGATTATTCCAAAAAGTATTTATTTCAAACTCTTCTCAACCATTTGATGCACTAAGTTTAGGAGCTAGGTTTAATAGTTTCGAATACCGTTTTACACACGGTTCATTACTTTCATCGCCTTTAGACACTAATATTAGTCAAGGTTTTAATTCAGTCATTCCCGATAAGTTTCTTGTAATGCATCGCTTTGCATTTCGCCCATCTTGGGGTGAAATCGCTCTTTGGGAAAGTGTGATATATTCTGATCGTTCTATAGATTTTGCATATTTGAACCCAATCTCATTCTTCAAATCTTTGGAACACGCCCTTCGAGATCGTGATAATTCAATGATGGGTATAGATGCAACTATTAGACCTATGAATAACTTGCAACTAAAAGGAAGTTTTCTACTAGATGATATAATCATCAGTGAAATAGGTAATGGGTATTGGAGTAACAAAACTGCCTGGAATATTGCTGCAACTTACTCGCTAGATATCCCTATAGACTTGGGTATAGAGTATTCTAGAGTAGAACCTTACACCTATTCTCACTTCAATAATCTCAACGCATATACTAATGACAGAGGATTGCTTGGCTCTATTATCAAACCCAATTCTGATTATATAGGGGTTTTGGTAAACTATTGGATTGACAATAAATATCCTATTAGTTTCCGCTACATAAATACTAGGCATGGAGATAATGAATATGAGAATGAAGAACTCGTAAACAATGTTGGTGGAGACGTAAATCAATCTAGAAGACCAGAAGATAAATTGACAGGAATCGAATTCTTAGATGGAAATCTAATAAAAACAAGTATATTTGAACTTTCTGCAGGGATAGAACTGATAAGAAACCTAAATTTGAGAGCTATGTATTCATACGAAACAAATGTAGAGTCCAATCATTATTTTAGAGTTATCCTAACTCTGGAGGACTTTTAATCTATAATGAGTTTATCTCTTTTTATATTAATTTTCTCTTTACTGCTAATAACTTATGTATATGTTTTATATCCAGTTATATTGTATGTGTTGACTGTGAATAAAAGTATTGTATTTAGAAGTAAAGAAGAAAACATAGAGAAAATATCAGTTTTAATAGCTGCTTATAATGAAGAAGATTATATACTTGAATGCATTCAGTCAGTCATTGATGCAGATTACCCGAAATCTGCACTAGAGATCCTTGTTGGTTCAGATGGGTCTACTGATAAAACAGATGAAATAATCAAAACAATATCACAAGAAAATGATATTGTTAAATACTTTAGACTTGAGAGAGTCGGTAAAAATTCAATATTGAATCACTTGTCAGAAAAAATGACAGGCTCTATTATGCTTGTTTTAGACGCTGACTGTAGATTAAAAAAAGAGTCACTAAAGCAAACTAACTCTATTCTAAAAGACAATGTAGGTTGTTTAGTCTATTCAGTTGAGTTCTATCAGTCTGACGATAACACAGGTTCAAAGGGTGAATCGTTTTACCAAAAATACGACAGTTTTCTCAGAGAGCGAGAATCACTTCTTAAAAGTAATATAAATTCCCTTGGTAGCCATGCTATTAGAAAGGAAATATTCCAAAAGTTCCCCAATGACAAAGTCTGCGATGATTTATATTCGTTGCTTGTCACAATCCAAAATAAGAAGAAAGTAATATTTAGTAAAAAAATAAGTATTGTTGATGTTAGAGAAAGAAATTTTGGAGAAGAATACCAGAGACGAAAAAGATTAGTCGGTGGTGGGTTAGCTACTATATTTAGCTTTCCTAAACTTCTTAATCCTACGAATGGTTGGACATCGTTGTTTTTGTGGTCACACAAAATTCTCAGATGGTATTCTGCAATTATATTATTATTAGCATATATAACTTCATTTTTTATATTAGATACTGCTTTAGGGGCAGCATTTATGTACTTTTTTTCAATCTCAATAGTTCTGAGTATAATCGGATATTTGCTTGAGAAAAATCGTATAAGCAATCCACTTAAACTTCCTTTGTTCTTTGTCTCTATGAATATAGGATTTGTAGAAGGAATTATACAGTTTTATAAGAAGAAACAAAATGCAATTTGGAGTAGAAAAGGTCTAGAGTGAGAATTATTATATCACATATTGGATTAGTACTAATCAGGGAGGTAAAAAAATGGATATAATGTCTATAATACTTGCTGCCTTACTTTTTATGTTTGCATATCCATTGGTTATTTATCCTATTATTCTTGCGATATTACCTAAAAATAAAATAAAGAAAAGAGATGAGAATATTAATTCTCTTAGTGTCATTATCGCTGCTTATAATGAAGAAGAACATATTGTTGAATGTATAGAATCTATTTTACAATCAGATATAACAGGTCTCAATCTTGAGATACTTGTAGGCTCAGATGGTAGTGATGATAGAACTGTAGATTTGGTAAAAACAATAAATAGTGAGATTGTCAAAGTATTTGACTTTCCAAGACAAGGTAAAAACCAAACTCTAAACCAATTAGTAAAAGAATCTAATAATGAAAATCTATTATTTATAGATGCAGATTTTAGATTGAAAAGTAATAATATTAAAGACTTACTAGCTAACTTTGGCAAACTAGATGTAGGTATTATAATCTGTCCAATAGAAATGAGGACTAAGTCAGGTGAAGACTCTAAAGAAGGCGAATCAGTTTATCAGAAATATGAATCATATATTAGACGAAATGAAAGTCAAATAGCTTCTTGTGTCAACTCTCTTGGTAGCTATATTATCAAAAAAGAAATATTTGAAAGTATTCCCTCAGATAAATACTGTGATGATTTACACTCTATACTTACGAGTATAAAAAAAGGAAAGAGAGTATATTTCGACGAAGAAAATAAAATACAAGAAGTACGTAAATCTAATTTCTTCGAGGATTATTCCCGTCGAAAAAGATTAGTCGGTGGTGGATTATCCACTATATTTGCTTTCAAAGATTTGTTGTCTTTTAGTAATGGATGGAGTGCTTTTTTCCTTTGGTCACATAAAATACTAAGGTGGTTCTCGTCAGTCTTTTTATTATTAGCTTATATCGTCTCATTATTTATGCTTGATTCTATATTCGGTTTATTAACCGCATATACAATTAGTGTTCTGATTATAATAAGTGCTATAGGATATTTATTAGAAAAGGGTGAAATGTCAAACCCTTTAAAATTACCATTATTCTTCGTATCAATGAATATTGGTTTTATAAAAGGAATTATGCATTACCTATATGGTAACCAAAATGCTAAATGGAGTAGAAAGGGATTAGATTGAGTATAGCTGTCGAAAATAGAAAAATCATTGCAGATCAAATCAAAACTTCTTATTCTACTAGATTCAAGAACTTGATTTTGCCTTTATATTTGGAATTAACAGCAGATATACTAGCGATAGTTGTAAGCTTTTTCATTCAATATTATATCCGATTTGAAACTAGTTTATTTGGAGCAATCAAGCCAAATCTGACTTATGATTGGTCACTTATCCTATATCCTTCTCTTGCCCTTATAGTTTATTGGGTTGCTTTGTTTGCTATAAATGGAATGTATCGAAACTGGTACGAGCGGTCTCCTATTGATGAAATCTTTACAATGCTCAAACTAGTCGGATTTGGTTGTTTGATGCTTGCAATAGTTGTGCTATCTGTAATACAAACTAGCCCTAGGATGCTAATTTTAATCTATTTTGTCGTTTTAAGTATAAATATAGTTATATTTAGGACAATTGCTAGAAGAATACAACTTTCATTGCGTAAAAGGAAAGTAATAAACCTAAGAACAATATTTATTGGTAAAAAGGAAAAAGTATTCCAAATAGCAAGAAAGATGCAGCTTTCTCCAGGTTGGGGATTCAGACCAATAGGATATATTAGCACATCTGAAAACAGAGAAGAGGTAGATGAAAGAGATTTAATACCCAATATAGGTTCTATTAGTGATTTTACTAAGATATTGGAAGAATTCAAGCCTGATTCAATAGTCATAGGCTCTAAAATGAGTCATAGAGCAAGCATGTTTAATATAGTTCAGCTATGTAAAGATAATAATATAAGTGTTAAAATTGAACCTGATTTGTACCATATATTTACTGGGCAATCAAAGACGACTAATCTTTATGGTATTCCACTGATTGACG
The DNA here is from genome assembly GCA_041595255.1 of Chlorobiota bacterium. Classification (GTDB taxonomy): domain Bacteria; phylum Bacteroidota; class Ignavibacteria; order Kapaibacteriales; family UBA2268; genus PGYR01. The sequence goes on along the minus strand of JBFHKR010000022.1, from coordinate 12,247 downwards.
TGAATCTTAACCTTATGAAACCTTGGCAAAGTTTTGCAAAAAGGATTTTTGATATTGTGTTCAGTGCTTTAGTTTTAATTATTGGATTACCTATTTGGTTACTTATAGCGTTAGCAATAACTATAGAGTCAAAAGGAGGAGTGTTTTATACTCAACCTCGAGTAGGAAGACATGGAAAAGAGTTCAAGATTTATAAATTTAGATCTATGGTTCCAGCAAAGCCCGATGCAGAACAAAAGTGGACTGTAGTCGGAGATAAAAGAGTTACGAAGTTTGGTCGGTTTTTACGAAAATCTCACCTTGACGAAGTTCCGCAGTTTTGGAATTGCTTAATTGGTGATATGAGTATAGTAGGCCCTAGACCAGAACAACCAAAATTCGTTAAAATGTTTTCGGAGCAACTAGACTATTATAATCGTCGTCACAAAGTAAGGCCAGGGATAACAGGTTGGTGGCAGATAAAATACGAATCTCATGAACTTAGTTTAGAAGAAATAGAAAATAGAACTAAAGACGATTTTTATTATATTGAAAATATGTCATTGAAATTAGATTTTGAAATAATTATTCGGACAATTTGGTTAGTGTTCAAAGGACATGGGCAAACATAATATATGAAAGCAATAGTAGTAATACCGACATACAACGAGAGTAAAAATATAATCAGAATAATTGATAAGATATTCTCTGTTCATAATGAAATAGATATTTTAGTTGTTGATGATAATTCCCCTGACGGTACCGGGAAACTAGTTAAAAATAAGATGGAGGAATCTAATCGAATCCATATTATTGAACGTCAAGGCAAAATGGGATTAGGAACTGCTTATCTAGCTGGGTTCAAATACGCTCTTGACCATGGTTATGATTATATAATGGAAATGGATGCTGATTTTTCTCACAATCCAGAAGAAATACCTAACTTTCTAAAGTATATAAAAGAGTATGATGTTGTACTTGGTTCTAGATATATAAAGGGAGTAAATGTTGTTAATTGGCCGTTAAAAAGATTATTGCTAAGCTATTTTGCTAATCTTTATACTCGTATTATCACAGGTATGGATGTAAAAGACGCTACAGGTGGTTTCAAATGTTTCAGGGCTACCGCACTTTCCAAAATCAATTTTGATGAAGTAAAATCTAATGGTTATAGTTTCCAAATAGAAATGACATATCGATTATGGAAAAAAGGAGCGAAAGTAAAGGAAATACCGATTATTTTTGTTGATAGATTGGAAGGTGAATCAAAGATGAGTAAGAAAATCGTTTACGAAGCTATTTTTATGGTATGGAAGCTCAAGTTGGGCTTAGTCAAAATCTCAAAATAATCTTCAAAAAAAATTGCAACCCAATATTGACATATCCATCGTAATCGTGAATTACAATGTGAAGGACTTTCTTTCGCAATGTATCAGCTCGATACACAAATCTATTACAGATTTGAGATATGAGATAATAGTAGTTGATAATGCCTCTACAGATGGTTCCAAAGAAATATTTAGTGAGCTTTCTAATCAAAATAAGAATTTTTTATATTTATACTCACCACAAAACCTAGGGTTCGGTAAGGCTAATAATATTGGATTCGATAAAGCTAAAGGTAAATATACTCTAATACTCAATCCCGATACACTAATAGAACCTGATACTTTACAAGTAATGTTCGATTATATGGAATCGAACCCTGATATTGGAACATCTGGATGTAAAGTTCTTAACTTAGATGGTTCTTTTCAATCGGCTTGTAGAAGGGGGTTTCCAACTCCGTGGGCATCTTTTTGTAAACTCTTCGGACTACAAAAGTTATTTCCTAAGTCTAAACTATTCGCGAAATATAATCTCAGCTATTTAAATGAAAATGAAACTAATGACATCGATGCACTAATAGGTGCATTCATGTTCACACGAACTGATGTATTGAAGCAAATTAATGGATTTGACGAGAACTTCTTCATGTACGGCGAAGATCTAGACTTGTGTTACCGAATAAAGCAAAAAGGATATAGAGTTTCTTATTTTCCTAGAACGACTATAACACATTTTAAAGGGGAGAGCTCTAAGAGAAGCACTCTTAACGAGACAAAGCATTTCTATGATGCTATGGAGATATTCGCACGAAAACACTACGGTAAATCTAAATTGTTCTTTGCTTTTCTAAGAATTGGTATAAAAATCCGTGCTTTTATTAGTTACCTGAAAAAGCATAGAAAAGATGTTTTATTCATAATCATAGATTTGATAATTGTAAATCTATCTCTTTTATTATCATCATTTCTCAGATGGGGAGATGTATTTCCATTTCCTGATTATGCATATCCTACTGTTTTTATATTCCTTAGCTTTGTTACGTTTATTTCAATGCTTTTTTCGGGAGAGTATTTCGAGCAAAATCAGACTATTAGAAAATCTTTCTTTGGGCTCTTGTCTTCTTTGCTTATACTTACCTTCTTAACCTATTTCTTTAGAGATTTTGCATTTAGTCGAGGTATTTTACTTATGACTATTTCATTCTCTACAGTTTTTATCACTATTACAAGGATTCTAAGTAGTATAAGAGAGAAGAATAAAAACGTAAAAGAAATAAACAGAATCGTATTAGTAGGATGGAACGAAAATGCACCAAAGCTAATCCATAGTATAAAATCTAACTATGTTAATTCAGTAATTGTTGGCTTTATTAGTAAAAATGAAAAAGCTACATCTGATTTAGAGTATCTAGGTGAGCCAGAGTATATACAAAAAACAATTAATGATAAATCGATAACTGAAGTTATAGTATTGGATAAAACAGAATTTCAATTTGATGATGATACGAAATTCATCAGATTAAAAAACGATAATCTAGTGCATATATATTTCGCAACTGATTATGATAATCTAGTAATATCGAAAATACTTACTAATGTCTCTGGAGTTAACCCTGAGACTAAACAAAGCAAGTTATCCCAATTGAGATACAAGCTACTCAAAAGAATCTCTGATATAACTATTTCGATATTGATGCTAACTATAGGACTACCTTTTCTAATTGTAAAAGGAAATACTAAATTATTCGTTAACTTGTTATTCGGTAAACTTACATTTATTGGATTATTTCCTGAGACTAATAATTTGTCAGAAAAAGGAAAATTAGGTATTATTGGACTAGTTCATATAAGTGAACCCAAAAAATTAAAAGAAAAAATGATAGTAGAGTTGAACAATCATTACATTGATAACTATTCGCTATCTTTAGATTTTGACATACTTTTTAAATATTTATTTAGAAGATAAATCATGGCAAATAATTTCACTTTAGATTTTGAAAAGCCAATCATCGAATTGGAAGATAAAATAGCCGAAATGAAACAATTAGGCGAAGAATTGGATATAGAACAAGATATAGAAAGTTTAGAAAAAAAGGTAGATAGCCTGAAAAGGAATATCTATGCTGGTTTGACTAGATGGCAAAGAGTACAAATTGCACGTCATCCTGAAAGACCAATAACTTCTGATTACTTAGATAATACTTTTGATAGCTTCGTAGAGTTGCACGGTGACCGAAAGTTCAAAGACGATGCCGCAATAATGGGTGGTATGGCTACTATTGGTGAACATCAAGTTATGTTTGTTGGTCATCAGAAAGGTAGAGATACTAAATCCAATATACTTAGAAACTTTGGTATGCCTAATCCCGAAGGATATAGAAAGGCATTGAGATTATTCAAATTAGCTGAAAAATTCAATAGACCTATAGTTTGTTTTTTAGATACACCAGGTGCCTATCCAGGAATAGAAGCCGAAGAAAGAGGGCAAGCCGAAGCAATAGCTGACAATCTAATAAAGATGGCACAATTAAAGGTTCCGATAATTGTAGTTGTTATAGGTGAAGGTGCTTCAGGTGGAGCATTGGGGATTGGTATTGGAGATAGGGTACTAATGCTAGAAAATTCATGGTATTCTGTTATTGCACCCGAATCTTGTAGTAGTATATTGTGGAAGACTTGGGATTTCAAAGAACAAGCTGCTGAAGCTTTGAAGCTAACTGCACCAGATCTAAAAGAACATAATATTATTGATGAAATAGTAAATGAACCACTTGGTGGTGCTCATAAAAATCCTGATGATATGTTTGCAATAATGCGTAGAACTCTACTCAAAGAACTAAAAGCATACAAAAAATATGATTCCAAAAAGCTCATAGAAGAACGTCACGAGAAATTCTTAAATATGGGTGTTTGGGAGGAATAATTTGTTCAAGAAATTTACTGCCTGGTTAAGGCGAATGACAGATTGGATGGAAAGTTTTGCCGACAAGCCTCACGCTATGTTGGCATTATTTGTTTTGTCATTTATGGAATCTTCTTTTTTCCCAATTCCACCAGATGTTCTGCTTATAGCTATTGCTATTTCTAACCCTAAGAGAGCCTTCAAAGCTGCTCTTTGGTGTAGTGTTGGCTCTGTGCTTGGTGGTATATTCGGTTACTATATTGGCGCAGTTCTAATGGACTCCATAGGAAACCCCATATTACAATTCTACGGTAAAGAGGATGCAATGGCAGACTTTGTAAAATTATATGAAGAATGGGGAACTCTTTTTTTAGCGGGAGCTGCATTTTCGCCTATTCCATATAAAGTAGCTACAATAGCTTCTGGTGCTGCAAATATGGATTTAACTACATTCATTACTGTATCTTCGATTGGAAGAGCAGCTCGTTTCTTTTTGGTAGCAGGACTTCTTTTCAAATATGGGGCTCCAATAAAAGCTTTTATTGAAAAATATTTTGATATTATTTCTATTGCTTTTCTGATATTATTGGTTGGTGGTTTTGTAGCTGTAAAGTATATGCTTTAGATGGAGAAAAAGAAAATAATATATGTATGGAAATCTCCATATCCTTGGGATGTAAGAGTTGAGAAAATTTGTAAATCTCTGGCTAAAGAATATGAAGTTCTTATATTAGCTAGATGGGGTAACGAAACTAAAAAAGCAGAACAAGTTGATGGTATAACTGTTCGTCGTGTCGGTTTCCGTGAAAAACCGATCAAAAGTTTACCACTGTCATTCAATAGAGTTTGGAAAAAAGAACTAGAAACGGTTATAAAGGGATTTAAGCCAGATGCAATTATTGTTCGCGAGATAATGCTCGGCACTTTAGTTGGTAAATTAGGCAAAAAACATAATATACCTACCATTATGGACATGGCTGAGAACTATCCAGCTGTTATCAAATTATTCAAGAAATATAAACGAAATATATTCTCAAAATTCTTAATTCACACTCTTGACCTCGCTAAAACCGTAGAGAAAAACTCGCTGAAGTTAATTAAGAATATTATAGTTGTTTGTGATGAGCAAGTAGATAGACTCAAATCTGAAAAGTATATAAACTCTCATAAATTCTGTGTAGTAGAAAATACTCCTCCTTACGAAGATAATACTAAGATAGAAAAGAAATTCGAGAAACCCATTTTCGGGCATCATGGCAATCTGACAGCAGATAAGTCTGTATTCGAATTCCTACAAGCCGTTATAGAACTACTAGATGAAGGTTTTGATATGGAGTTCCATATTATGGGTCATGGTGAAATCTATCAAGAAACCAAGAAAATTGTTGATGAATCTGGTTATAAAGACAAGTTGGTTATGTATGGCAACTGGAACGATAATGTATATCAGAAGTATCTAAATACTATAAACTTCGGTGTATTACCATACGCTGTTAATGATTTTACTAATACTACTAATTTCAATAAATACTATGATTTTCTTAAATTCGGTATTCCTGTTATTACTTCTGATACAAAACCAATGTCAAGATTAAATAAACATTTCGAGTGTGGTATAACTATCAACGTTGATTCGATCGCTGATATAAAAGAAAGTATAAAGAAATTATATAGAGTAGATTATAAAAAGTTTTCTGATAACGCATATAATGCATACGAAGATAGATATAATTGGTCTGTTGATGAGGTATCTCTACTTAAGTTTGTCAAAGAGTTAATATAATATGTTTAGAACAATCCAAGTACACGTTGCTGTTGCAAAAGAAAACGAAATAAGGCATTTAGCACTTCGTAGATCAGAAACTTGTAAACTATTTCCGACTATGTGGCAAACTATTACAGGTACTCTTGAGTTGAACGAGAATGCATTTGATGCGGCAAGAAGAGAGCTAAAAGAAGAATCAGGTCTTATTACTGATGTTTGGTATAAACTACCATTTTTGGGTGGCTTTTATGATTTGAAGCGTGATACTGTAGAGAGTGTACCGACATTTGCTGTAGTTTTCGAAGACTTTAGAGATATTATATTATCCGAAGAACACACAGAATACAATTGGCTTAAAAATTCAGAATTAGAGCAATTTTTTCCAATTCCAGACCACATAAACGGAGCATTACAATTAGAAAAAATGCTACGTAATCCAGAACAACTTAGGATATTCTCATTATGAGTATAGCTGCGATAGTAATAACATTCAACAGGCTAGAACTGCTTAAGAAAACTATATCAGGTCTCAAATCACAGACACATAGTATAGATGAGATAATTGTAGTGAATAATGGCTCTACTGATGGAACCCTAGAATGGCTGACAGAAAATTCCGATTTATTTGTAGTTACTCAAGAAAATGTAGGCAGCTCTGGTGGACAGTACACAGCGTTTAAAACTGCTTATGAAAGAGGTCATGATTGGATATGGGCTATGGATGACGATGTAGTACCTAGACCAGAGTGCCTCTCTCATCTAGTAGCAAATATTGAGAAGAATAAAATATTAGCACCTCTTAGATATAGCAAAGATGGTACTCCTTTTATCAATGATACTATTGAGTTCAACTTATCTAATCCATTCAGTAATATTTGGAAGAGACTTCTAAAGAAAGAAGATCTAGTGAATGATATTATTCCTGCAACTGGCCTTACTTTCGAAGGCCCTATGTTTCATAGATCATTAATAGAGAAAATCGGTTTACCAGAAAAGAAATTCTTCATATTCGCTGATGATAGCGAGTATATGATACGTGCAAAGAAAGCAGGGTTTAGCTCATATATTATTCATAAGGCAAACTTAGATAGAATGCTAGATGCACCCGATTTGAATAAAGAGTTTTCTTGGAAGAATTACTATATCATCCGCAATATTATAGCGATAGATGTTCTGCACGGGAATATATTTGTTAGATGGTTAAGACCATTTGCCTATCTAATCTCTTGGATGCGTAAAGCAAGCAACAAATCAGATAGACAAACAGTGATAAAAGCTTTCAAAGATGGATATTTTTATAAATCAGATAATTAAAGGATAATACCCAAACTAACAGCTAAGAATCTTTTATCTGACTCGCCTGTATCTTTACCAACTAGATTTATATGTTGATATTTCAACTCTAGATTGATTTTCAGTAATTGCAAATCTATATCTGTACCTGCACCTAGAAAATACCCTATTCTGGAGTCAGTTGGACTCAAATCAAGGTTAAGAGGTACTGCTATATCAGATTCCTCAGTTACATAGTCAACAGAATTAGATATATAATTATATGCAAATCCACCTGTCGCATATATATTTAACAATTCTGTGTTGATAAAAGCTAAATTGATACCTGCGTGAATCGGAATAATATTCTGTGTGGATTTGAATTTATGTACCTCATTTTCTCCTGTATCTTCATTGGGTATTACCAACTTGAATTCGGAACGAGGAAATCTATGGAATTCGACACCACCTACGAAATGAAACATTTTAGATATCTCAACTCTAGCTGCTACTCCTAAGTGATAACCCATATCAGCATTTTCTGAGAAAAATTCACCTGAACTTATATTGCTAGATGTGAGATTATCATCAGAGTAAACTTGAGAAATTTGATCATTAGGTGTTGATAATCCAGCCTTGAAATGCAACCCTAAGGGACCGGCCGCTGAAGAAACACTAAAATTTATTAGTATTATACTCGTTACAAGTAAAAATGATGTAACTATTCTATTTGAGTTTGCGTTATTACTTTTCATTTGACTATTATTATTGTTAATTTTGAAAAAATAAATTATTAATTTACAAAGGTTCATCTATTATGAAGAAGTTAGTCCTTTTTGTTCTGCCAATTATAATTGGTTTCAATTTAATTAATCTCAACGCCCAATCCAAAGAAAAAGATATACCACTTAATTTAGGTGGCTATTTAGGATTGAATTATAATATGCATAATGGCGACTTCCAATATCCAACTATTTTCAATGCAACTCCTAATAATGTTGTCCCAGTTGGGTTCTACGGTGCAGAATCATCACTAGGTTTAAATGGCGGATTTATAATAAACGTTCCATTTGACAATATGTTTGTTTTTTCTGGTAGATTAGGTCTACACGGTGCAGGTGCTGATTTTACTACTGCTGGGACTGAAATATTCCCTGGTTTTATAACTGATACAGCTAGTTATACTGACTCATTCGAATCATCTTTGATGTATGGGGAAGTAGATTTATTTATGCAATTCCATAATCTAATTCCAGTCGATAATCTTTATTTATTAGCTGGTCTTGAAGTAGGTATCCCAATTACAGCATCTTACGAAAGATTGGAAACTAGAGTTGTAACTAATGACCTTGGTACAACTAATACTGAATTTGCATCTACTGGTGATATCATAGATACTCCAGTTAGGTTAGCACTAGCATTAGGTGCTGGTTATATGATGGAGATTAGTGACAATGTATTTCTAACTCCTGAGGTTAGCTTTAGATTACCATTCTCAAATGTAAGTGATTTTAATGGTGGTACTAATAATGATTGGAACTTCGCTCAACTAAGAGCTGGTGTTAGTTTGACATTTGGTTTTGGAGATGATGAAGTTGAACCGGATCCTGAGTCATCTATAAATGTAGGTCTGAAAGACATAAGAGCATACAACAAAGATGGTATGGCATATAGTGTAGATAATATCAGAGTAGAAGAAGTTAAGTATACAGAATTATTCCCAATCGTACCTTATGTATTCTACAATGAAGGTAGTAAATACCCTTCTGCTTCAACTCAAAATTTAGCTGCTGAGAGAGAAACTGGTAAATTTGTAATCGAAGAATTAGAAGCAGACGCTATAGAAATCAACAAGAATACTTTGGATATAATTGGTACTCGTATGCAACAAAATACCAATGCTGATTTGAAAATTACTGGTACAGTTGATAACAAAGCAGAGAAAGGTAAAATTGCTCTTGCTAAAGAGAGAGCTGAACAAGCTAAAAATTATTTAGTAGTTAATTATGGTATCTCTCCTGATAGAATTACAGTAGACGGATTAGCTTCTCCTACAAAGCCTTCATCAACTAGAGTAGAAGATGGTATCGCTGAGAATAGAAGAGTTGAATTTACAACTAAAGATAGAACTTTATTAAATCCAATGTTAGTAGAGAAAGAAAAATCTTCTATTGCTAGTCCAGATTTAGTAGAATTTGTACCGGAAGTAACTTCTACTGATAGTGTTACCAAATGGCAATTAGAACTATCTCAATCAGGTAAAATGATTAAGACTTTCAATGGTGGTGGAAATCCTAATGAAATCCAATGGGCAATCAAACCAAACCAACTTTCAGCTAGTGATTTGCCGGTTGAATATAATTTATCTGTTGAAAACGTTAAAGGTAAGTCTAATAATATTACTGGTTCTATACCTGTCGAATTTATCTCTACTTCTCAAAGAACTCAAGAAGTAAAACCGGATAAGACTATATCTAAATTTAGTTTGGTAGTATTTGACTTTGATAGTCCTGAGATATCAGCACAAGATAAAGAAATAATTGACAACAATATATTACCAGCTATCGCTTATAACTCTACTGTTCAAATATATGGATATAGTGATAGAATAGGTGAAGAAAACTACAACAAGAAACTTGCACTACAAAGAGCACGTAATGTAGAGAAATATATAAGTTCTAAAGCTAAAGATGCTAAGTTTGAAGTATATGGTATTGGTGAAAGTATCCAACCATTCGACAATGACTTAACTATAGGTCGTCAGCTATCTAGAACTGTCCAAATTTATGTTATTACTCCAAAGGAAAAATAAGTTTAATGTCGAATAATTCAGACTATAAATACTTAATGGATATCAATTCACCGGCAGACTTGCGAAAGCTTAAAGCTTCCAGTCTGCCGGCTGTTTGTGATGAAGTTCGTGAGTATATTATCGATACTATATCACAGATAGGAGGCCATTTTGGTGCAGGTCTTGGTATAGTTGAGCTTACAGTTGCATTACACTATGTCTTCAATACTCCCGAAGACAAAATAGTAATAGACACTGGTCATCAAGGTTATCCACATAAAGTATTAACCGGTCGTAGAGATCAGTTACATACTATTCGTCAAAAAGATGGTTTGTCTGGATTTCTAAAAAGAACTGAAAGTGAGTATGATGAATTTGGTGCTGGTCATGCTAGTACTAGTATATCTGCTGCACTTGGTATTGCTGCGGCTAGAGATATTAATAATCAGAAATACAAAGTTGTTTCGATTATTGGAGATGGTGCTATGACTGGTGGTCTTGCCTTCGAAGCTCTCAATAATGCGGGTGTATTGCAGAAGGATTTATTAGTTATTATGAATGACAATAATTTTTCTATTGCTCCGAACGTTTCCGCCTTATCTAATTATTTTAGTGAGATTTTTACTTCGAAACCATTTAAGAAAATGCGTGCTAAAGCATGGCAAGTTACTGGTAAAATGGACGATTTGGGTGACAGACTTCGTAAAATAGCATCTAAATTAGAAGATGGAGTCAAGGCTGTTATTACTCCTGGTGTTTTATTCGAAGCGCTTGGATTTAATTATATAGGGCCAGTTAACGGGCACAATATTAACAAGTTAGTCGGAATACTAGAAAATATTAAAGATATGGAAGGTCCAATATTCCTACATGTTATGACACAAAAGGGTTATGGCTATGAGCACGCTACACGCGAAAAGCAATATATGCATGCTATAGGAAAGATTGATAAAATCACTGGTAAGTCTGTTGCCGGTGCGCCTTCTGCACCTAAACCTCCTAAATATCAAGATATATTTGGTGATGCGGTTTTGGAGCTATGTAAGAAAGATAATAAGCTTGTTTCTATAACAGCTGCAATGCCTGATGGAACCGGTCTAGATAGAGTGCAAAAAGAAATGCCTGAAAGAGTCATAGATGTTGGGATTGCAGAAGGTCATGCTGTTACTTTTGCGGCTGGGTTAGCTTCTCAAGGAGTAGTACCGATAGTGGCAATTTACTCTTCATTCTTACAAAGAGCTTATGATCACTTGGTTCATGACTGTGCTATACAGAAACTACATGTAGTTTTTGCATTGGATAGAGCAGGATTAGTTGGCGCTGATGGCCCAACTCACCACGGTGTATTAGATATTACATACTTACGCCCTGTACAAGGTATTGTACTTATGGCTCCTAAAGATGAACAAGAATTAAGAGATATGCTATACTCTTCAATATATAAGTTCAAAGATGGTCCTGTTGCCATTAGATTTCCACGTGGTGAATCGGTTGGTGTACCGATAAAGCCGATGAACACTATAGAACTTGGCAAATCAGAAACTCTGCGAGAAGGTGGAGATGTTGCTATACTAGCATTAGGTAATATGGTCTCCTTTGCTATGGAAGCTGCAGATATATTAGATACAGAAGGAGTACAAGCGAAAGTAATTAATGCAAGGTTTGTCAAACCATTAGATCATAATATGATAGATGAGATTTGCAAAACCGATATGCATATATTTACAATAGAAGATGGTCAAAAACAAGGCGGGTTTGGTTCTGCAGTTGCAGAATATATGGCTGAAATGAATTATCATAATAATCTGACTATCCATGGTATCGATGATATATTTATAGAGCACGGCACTCAAGAAGAGCAATACGAATCTATAGGTTTGGATAGTAAAGGGATAGCAAATCTTATCCTAAATAAGATTAATAACAAGGTAGAAATTTAGTATTTTTTTTGCAAAATGTTTGCATATTAATTTAATATGCCTTAGTTTTGCATTCTGTTTTTGAGACGGCGACTCCTTAGCTCAGCCGGTAGAGCATTTGATTTTTAATCAAAGGGCCACAGGTTCGAATCCTGTAGGAGTCACAACAAAAAACAACTAAGCCAGTTAAATTTGATTTAACTGGCTTTTTTTATGTAGCAAATCAATTAATATTAGTTGCTTTTTCGTATATTTTGCTTTTAGTATCCATTAAAAACCAAAATTATTATG
>JBFHKR010000021.1:0-26730 GCA_041595255.1 Chlorobiota bacterium | reverse complement strand
CTTCATAATGAAAGACATGGAATTCAATGAGTCTATGTGGCACATATTCACTAAAAAGCTGAAGTTAAAGACTGTTTAATAAATCTAATAAAAAAAAGCTCCCTAGGGAGCTTTTTCGTTCTAATTGTATTTTCTATATCGGACGGAAGCTACTTTTGTCTATCCACCCAACTTCACCATTGTCAAGACGGATTTTATTCCAATCACCAACTCTGTCTAATACCTGCATTTTCACTCCTTCGTGTAGGATAAATAGGTCTTGGCTCTTATCATCAGGGGAGCTTTTTACGTAAGCACTTGGTGCTGTTAGTATAGCATATTGCTTTACGTATTCTCGCTCATTAGTACTATAAGCAAAATAGAAAGAGATAGAGAAGAGCAATAGTGATGTAACGATTCCAAGGAAAGATATTTTCTTAATACTAGTGCTTCTGCTGAATAATAGTATAGCAAAAAATGTAAAGACAGCCCACATAAATACTATTGACCAATATGACCAGCCCGCCGAATTTAGATTATCACGTATAGCGTCTAGCCAATCTACTATAAATATTTGCTCTACTGGTGTTACTTTGTCTATGGTCTTTAGTCTTGCTACTGCTAAGTTGTGGTCTATATCTTCGTCATCACTTAGCTTATCTGCTCTTTCGAAATTGAGTATAGCAAACGAAATATTATCAGTTTTGTAATATGCGCTACCTAGATTATAGTATAACTCTGCTGATACATATCCAGAGTCTATCACTTGCTCGTATATATTGATGGCATCAGCATACTTTTTATTTACAAATGCTTCATTGGCTTTGACGAATAATTGCTCAACAGAGTTACCGAGCATTGTAAAAGGTATAACCAATGTGAAGAGTATCAACGTTAGTTTTCTCATCTTATTCCTCTCTCTATATTCGTTATCACGGTACCTGATTTTTCATAAACTTCGTTCATTCTATTAGATGTATTAGCAGAGTTCGAATATCTAGCGAACTCACTTTCTTCTAATGTTTTAAGGAAACTTTCTATCTGAGCCTCATCGACATTGATTAGAGCAAGTTTGGTTCTTACTACATCTTTGTTTAGCTCTGAAACGGGTATATTCAACTTATCGGAGATATATCCCCAAAGTGCTTTTGTTATCTCTTCGTAAAATTTGTTGCTGTCATTTGCTTTTAGAGCCTCACCAGCAGCAGATAATCTTTTCTTAGCTAATTTGCTAGCTCTCTTATTTTTGAGCAACTCAGTGTCCTCTTCTTCCTTTCTACGCTTACTTAATAGCAAGAAAAGTATTAGGAATAAGAAGAACGGCAGCATCAACAGTATATAAAAAGTTTGTGAACCAAAGAAACCTGTTTTTGATTTGGTAACTAATTCGGTTTCTGTCTTTATATATCTTATGTCCTTTCCAAGAAGTTGTAATTCGGCACGGCTGATACCCGACACATTGGATCCACCATCCCCATTGCCTTTGCCTACATCTATTATAAACTCGTCACTTGTTATAGTTTTGTAGCTATTACTAGATAGATCAAAGTAAGAGAACGTAACAGGTTCGATTTTATACTTACCTTCTCTACGAGGTATAATTAGAAACTCGAATATCTTATCACCTGACATACCAGCTAATGATACTTTTGTATTGTCAGCAGTTTTGGGGTCAAAGGACTCCATGTCTGGCGGTAGCTTTATACTAGGAGCATCGAATAATTTTAAATTGCCTTTACCCGATACTTTTACTTTTAAAGTTATAGGTTCATTAGCTACGGTTTTCGTATTGTCTACCCATGCGTTCATTTCATAAGTACCAACAGCTCCATTGTAACCGGCTGGGGCACCATCAGGCAGTGGCTTTACGTTAACAGTTATAGGATTAGAACTTAGATTATATTCGAAATCTTTGTAAGAGCCGCGATTAAAAAAATCGTCAAACATACTACGTCTTCTGTTCGATTGACTAGTAGTCTGAAGTCTTGTAACAGTTTTGAATTCATAAGGGTCAATTGTAAGCTTACCGCTTTGTTGCGGGAAAAGTACAACTTGCTTTAGTGTAGCTACCCTAAACCATACACCATTTACTTGTTCTCTTTGCCACTGTACATCACCCAAATCTATTTCCTGACTCCAAAATCCATTGAGTATAGGTGAACTTTCCATTTCTAGACCAACAACATTTAGCTCACCATTGACATATAGCTTGAAGCTAGCTGTTATTTGTTCACCAACGTAAGCACTAGTTTTAGAAACATTAGTTTTTAAATAGAGATTGTTTTTAATGATGTCTATTGCTTGTCCACGCATAGACTTTTCTTGCTCAGCGGCTTGTTGTCGGCGCTCTTTCTCAGCTTGAGAAGGCTCGACTATACGCATGTCTATAGTATTGGAGCGAAGTCTTTTCCCATCTACTTGGATAGATGCAGACTGTATAGTAGTAGTACCAACTTTGTTCGCTCTAAGTACGTAAGTAAATGAAAGCGAGCGGCTAAATTGGCCATTGATAATTTGAGTGCTACTTGATTGTGATGGACCGTTTAATACTTCGAATCCGTCAAAACTTGGGGGCCTAAAATTGGAGGCATCAGTATTAACACTGAACTGAACACGAAATGGTTCACCCTGTACTACGGGGTTGCTACTTACGGCAGCTGTAAACTGCGGTTCTTGTCCCATTGCTGTGAAAGAGACAAAAACACATAAATATATATATATCAATACTTTTTGTTTCATCACCAGTTTTTCTCTGTCTTGTTAGACTTGGATTTTAGTTTTCTTAATTTCTTTTGAAGTTCTTTTTCATCGTTCATCATAGCTTGCAATATACGTTCAGCATCTTGTTTAGAGATTTTAGGTTTTTGACTACTTTCTGATTGGTCTTTGTCACCTGTCTTATTTTCATCTTGCTGTCCGTCCTTACCATCTTTTTTGTCGTTCTGTTTATTTTTATCCTTATCGCCTTGTTGATTATCTTTATCTTGCTGATCCTTGTTTTGATCATCTTTGTTTTGACCATTTTTATCTTTGTTCTTATCGCCGTCTTTGTCTTTGTTATTTTCTTGTTGGTCTTTATTTTGGTCGTTTTTATCCTTGTTATCCTTATTCTTATCTTTATTTTTATCTTGCTGTTGTTGTTTTCTTAACAATTCTCTGGCATAAGCAAGATTATATTTAGTATCTTCATCTTTTGGATTATTTTTCAAGGCATTTATATAAGCATCTATACTTTCTTGGTATTTTTTATCTTCCAATAGTGAATTACCTAAGTTATGGAATACTTTGGATAGCTCTCTTTTTGAGAAATTCTCAGCAGAAAGCTCCTTATACTTATCCATAGCCTCTTGGTAATTGCCTTGTTTGTAAAGAGAGTTAGCCAAATTGTATTTAGCTATACTCGAGTTTGGGTCTTTTTCAAGTGACTTGCGATAATCTATTTCAGCGTCTTTATAATTATTATTTTTGTAACTGTTATTGCCATTGTATATATACTTGCTTGCATCTTCTTGTGCAGACGCTATACTACCTATTAGTAAAAGTAGAGCAATTATTAATTTCGAATTAGTCATTATCTTCTCCTACTATTTTTTTCAAAGAGAATGTCTTATTTTTTCTTTCGGTTATCAGCATTTCCAAAACTAACACAAAGAGAGCAAAGAAGAACACATATTGGAATCTATCTTCGAAATCAGTGAAAACTTTTGCTTCGAATTCAGTTTTTTCCATTTTTGATATATCATCTATCAAATCAGCTAAATTGAAGTCTCCACCTGATGCACGAACGAAATTCCCACCACCAATAGTAGCGAGTTCTTTAAGCATATTAGCATTCAATTTCGATACAACTGTTTTACCAGTATTATCTGTGATATAGCCCCTCTCTTGCCCATTTACAATGTTAGGAATTGGTCCACCATCTATCGAGCCCATACCTATAGTATGTATCACAATACCTTTTTCTTCTGCTTCTTTGGCAGCACTCAAAGCATCATCTTCGTGATTTTCGCCATCTGTGATTATTATCATAACTTTATTTACTTTCTCATCTTCAGAGAATGATTTCATTCCAAGTTCAATTGCACTCCCAATCGCTGTTCCTTGCTTTTCTATTAGATTAGTACTCATAGTCGAAACCATTAGTTTTGCTGCCGAATAATCTGTTGTTAGAGGCAACTGAAGGAAAGAATCTCCTGCAAAAAGGACTATGCTGATCTTATCTTGTTTCAAATCGTCTATTAGTCGTTTTATAGCTGATTTAGCTCGCTCCAATCTATTGGGACGAATATCTTCTGCGAGCATACTATTAGAAACATCTACAGCTATCACAACTTCTATCCCCTCTCGTTTAACTTCTTTCATCTTAGTACCTATAAGAGGATTTGCTAATCCAAGCACCATTAATGAGAAAGCAACTAAGAGTAGTACAAATTTTAAACTATTTTTGAAAGTAGATACGTTGGGTGCAAGTCGTAAAAGTGCGGTACGAGTACCAAATTTAGTCAAAAGTTTTTTGCGTCTAGCTCTATATAACAAATAAAAAAGCACCAAAATTGGCACTGCTAATAAGATATATAGATATATTTCGTGTTCTAGTTTTAACAAAGTCTTTACTATTGATTAAATTGTTTACAAAATTATTAATTAAAGTTATTTAAGTCAATATTTGCAACATTATGTAACGAAAAACCCTATTCATTTGTTATAGTAAAACATGAAAAAATTAATTTTTATATTTATTCTGCTGATAAACACATCTTTGATTCTAGCTCAAAAGATGTATCACACTAATGCTATATACGTAAAATACGTCGATAGCAAAGATAATAAGCTACAATCGAGTTCATATCGGTATAGTATTGCTCCGGCATTCGATTTTGGTAAATTCAATATCAAAAAGCACTCTCAAGTGGCTGACTCGTTGCTTTATGAGCTTAGTAAAGTTAAAAAACTAACTTTCTATGAGCAAATTGATCCAGTAAAGATGGCTAATCTAATTGCTAAAAATCCTAATGTAGAGTATGCTGAACCAATTCCTAAAAGTTATATTTTTACGGATGAGATTAACGATCCTGATTTGAATCAATTATATCATCTATATTTGATTAAGGCATTTGATGCTTGGGAATTAATGACTGGCGATACAGTTCTGATAGGAGTTGTAGATACTGGGATAGATTTTGAACATGAGGATTTGGTTAACCAAGTTTGGTACAACCCAGGGGAAAATGGGAAAGATGAGTTTGGTAATGATAAATCTACTAATGGTATAGACGATGATGGAAATGGTTTTATAGATGATTGGCGGGGATGGGATTTTGGTTCAGAGAGTGGGTATGACAATGACCCAACTTATGGAGGAGACCATGGCGTCCACGTGTCAGGTATAGCTGCTGCTCAGGTAAACAATAGTATAGGAACTGCAGGGACTAATCCTAGAGCAAAAATAATACCTGTGAAGATAGGTCCAGATTTTGGGTTGGATAATTCTGTTTACAATGAGTATGAAGGGCTATTATATGCAGCTTTAATGGGTGCGGATGTGATTAATTGTTCATGGGGTAGCTCTAGCTATTCTCAGACTAACGATGTAGTTGTGAAAACTGCGATAGAATTAGGTGCACTTGTAGTAGCTGCCGCTGGTAATAATAATAGAAATCAAGCTTTTTACCCAGCATCTTTTGATGGCGTACTATCCGTTGCTTCTTCAGCAGAAGATGATATACGATCTGGATTTTCTAATTTCAATACTCGAGTAGATATTTCTGCTCCGGGTACTTTTATATACTCTACTGTTCCCAATAATAAATATGATTTCAAAAGTGGGACATCGATGGCTTCACCTGTGGCAGCTGGTGCGGCGGCGGTACTTTGCTCCCAATATCCAAACTACACACCTCAACAAATCAAATCTTTGTTAGTAGTCAATGCGGATAATATAGATGAGTTAAACCCTAACTATGAAGGGTTAATAGGTAGTGGTAGGTTGAATTTGTATAATGCCATTACTAGAAAAATAAATAATGCTATTAATTTGAAAGAGGAAATAATCACATCAGATGAACCTTCTGGATTAATCAAGGCAGGCTCAAAAATTAAGTTAGATTTGGTGTTCGAGAATATTTTAGATGGATTAGATAATTTACAATTAGTAGTAGGTAATGACAAATTCGTAAAATTAGATATTAATAATACAATATTCGATTTTAATAATATATCATCTGGAGAAATTTTTTCAGTGACTGATAACATAGAAATTACAATTCCTGAGGAAACACCTGAAAACTATAAGTTCAACATATTAATTTCTGCCTATCATAATGGTGAAAGATTGCAAGATTTCTATGTCAGTTTTATAGCTAATCCTTCTTACTTAGATCTAAAGAATGATGATATGGCTATGACAGTAACAAGTAATGGTAATCATGGGTACAATGATTTTTCGGAGAACTTACAAGGAATTGGATTCCAATTCAAAGATGCAGTTGATATTTTATTCGAAGGTGGTTTCATGATGACCCAGAAAGGTAAAGTTTATGTTGCTGATGGCATAAGAAATCGCTCTAGTGTAAAAGACAAAGACCTATTCTCATTAGAAAAAATTAACAGAGAAGATCACGGGACTTTCACAGTAATTAACTCGAAATATACAGATAAAGTAGAAGGAGGTATAGGTAACTTTGATTCTCTAGCAATAGGCTTAGAGGTAAAACAAGAAGCATATCTATTCACAGATGATGGGTTGGAAAACAGTATATTATTAAGATATATAATACATAATAACTATTCTTACGATATGGATTCTATATATGCAGGACTCTTCTATGATTGGGATATCAGTGACGGGGGACAAAAAGACTTGATAAGGTTTGATACTACTGATATGACGGGTTATGCAGAGGTAGTAGAAGGAGAAGGAACACCTGTAATTGGTGTTCATTTACATTCGAAATTACCTTTTAATTGTTACGCTATAGATAATGCTGCATTCCAAGAGGAAATGGGTATATACGATGGTTTTTCAGAAGCCGAAAAACAAATGACTTTGTCCTCTGGTATTGCCAGGTTAAGCAGTCGTCCTAATAAGGATGGGTCAATGGTTATATCGGCTGGACCTTTATTTATACCTGCTGGCAAAAAGGTAGAGATATTGTTTAGTATTAATGCGAGTTATAACGAAGTAGATATTCGTGAGAGTATTAGGAAATTGGACGAGAAGTTAAAATCTTTTGACTTACAATCTAAAGTAGTAACTAAAAAAACACTCAACATAGAAAAGCTATATCCTAGTCCAGTAGCAAGTAATAAAACTGTGGAAGCGTATATAAACTCTCAAGCAGTAACAGAAGTAGATATGAAAATATTTGATTACCGAGGGAGAGTTGTTATTGACTTAGGTACGAAAAGACTAATGACTGGGTATAATCCTATTGAGTTCAGCACTTCAGGAATATCACAAGGTGCATATTATTTTGGAGTTGTGAAAGATGGTGAATTATTTACCTATCCTTTTACTGTCATCAATGAGTAATACTTTGTTGGTCAATGATTTTATCAATTTTTCGAAATCGTCTTTATAGTCATCTTCTAGTCGAGCGACTTCAGAGCGGACTATACTTAGATTTCCGTCTTTTAATTCAGTCAGTACTATTTTAACCTCAGCGTGGCTTTTTACTCTTTTGATAGAGCCAAATATAAAATTCTCAACCGCAAAAGTATTCAATATCTTTAGTTCGGTATTGCTAGGTGGTGTGAAATTTTCCATAAGATATAAGTTAAAAGCGGCGTACATAGAGTCTCTTGAGTTCAAATCATAAACCGCGAAATCTTCTGATACTTTTGCAGCTTGATATATTGTTTCGGAAGCAAAGTATGACATTACTGACTTATTGTTGAATATCTTCCAAATCAAAGGTGATCCACCATCATCAAACATAAACCCACCTACTACAAGTGATTTTACTGGCTTTGTTCTATATTCTAATGGTTGATGATTATATAATGTGCTGTCATAAGTAGCATTCATCAATGCTCTTTGTAACGCTGTAAGCATTGCTATATCATATATCTTGTTACCATCTTTTTCATATCTAAGCTCAGCATAACCATATCCATTTTTTTCGATTTTAGTTTTCGAATCAACTATAGTGATATTTGCTCTAAGCATACATTGGAATACATCTATTGATGAAGATAGAAAGTATTCTACACCTAATGCTCTTGCTACAGAGTCCGTATTGATTTTATCAGATGCACCACTGGTTGCTAATTGTCTTCTAATAGAATCTGATACACTTATGTAACTATTTGTCATATCTACTGATAATTTGGTAGCCGTATAGATTTTGTGCAGACTTATAGAGTCAGCACCTGTACCTTGAGCTACATTGCTAATAAGTACCTTAGAGGGATTAGCTTGTACTGATACTGCTAATAATAAGAGTATTAGAATAATTTTTTTCATTTGCTTAAACACGTCATCTTGAATTTTGTATAACTATAAGTGTTCACAACATCGTTATGAGTTAACCAGCCTTTTCTTGCCATTCGAACACCATACATTACGTGTTTTAAACCACGTAAGTTATGCGCATCTGGGTTTATTGCTATTTTCACGCCTTTTTGTTTTGCATAACCTAGTAATCGCCAATCCAGATCTAATCTATGCGGATTAGCATTTATTTCTATTATCGTCTTGTATTCGGCAGCAGCATCAATTACAGCATGTTGGTCAATCTCATAGCCTTTCCTTTTGAGTAATAATCTACCGGTTGGATGTCCCAATATAGTAGTGTAAGGGCTCATCACCGCTCGTATTACTCTGTCAGTCATGTCAGATTTACTCATTGTAAAATTAGAATGTACAGACGCTACTACTAGGTCAAATTTCTGTAATATTTCTTCATCATAATCTAAGCTACCATCGTTCAAAATATCAGATTCAATGCCTTTTAATATTTTTATGCCTAGATCACGGCTATTTAGCTCGTCTATCTCTCTGTGCTGTGCTAATACCCTCTCTTCTGATAATCCATTAGCATAGACTGCTGTCTTACTATGATCACAAATTGCGAAATAAGAATAACCTAGTCTTTTCGATTCGAGAGCCATTTCTTCTATGCTATTCAACCCATCGCTCCAAGTGCTATGACAGTGTAACATACCTTTCATGTCTTTATCATGGATAAGTTCGGGTAACCCACTAATAGTAGCATATTGTGCTGCTTGACCATCTTCTCTATTCTCAGGTTCTACATATTGCATTGTCATATGTTTGTATAATAGTTGCTCAGAGCTAATTTGTAACCTCTCCTCACCATCGTACATATAATTATCTTGTAATCGAAAGCTATTCTTAGCGAGTGCATTGAATGCATCTAGATATTGTTCGGATGAACTAAGATTATGCGAGATAATACCAAAACTATCATCATCTGCTAAATGGATAGTCACAGGTATATTTTCATATGTGAATGAAAAAGTAGAGCTGGAGTCAGTGATTCTGAACTCTTTCTCGAGAGATGTTTTGAGTAATTCGATATTACTTGGTATAACTACAAAATCAATATGCTCAATTATTTCTAACCATCTGCGTAGTTGACCTGCTGAACTAGCTTTTTTAACGGCTCCAGTCTCTTTTAGGAACTCAAGTATTCTTTTGCCTGCTTTGTAAGCAGTATCAAGTCTAAACTTATTTTCGTATTGTTTATTTTCGTTTATAGATTCAATAACTTGCTGAGCAGATTTTGCACCAAATCCTTTTAAAGACTCTAACTTGCCATTTCGAGCCATTTCTTCTAGCTCATCAACTGACCTGACATTATGTTTTTCAACCAATGCTTTAGCTTTTTTTGCACCAACTCCTTTTATCTTGCTAATAGCTATCATTTCTGGAGGGATTTCAGCTTTTAATTTTTCATAATAGTCCATTTTCCCAGTTTCTATGTACTGTGTTAACTTATCTTGTAGAGCAGGACCAATCCCATTTATTTCTCTAAGTGTACCTTCTCTTACGTGTCTTTCTATATCTATATTACCGTCCGAGATAAGTGAAGCAGCATTGGAGTAGGCTCTTGTTTTAAAGTGGTTCTCACCTTTCAACTCCAATAATTCTGCTATCTCCTTTAGTATTAATGTTATTTCGTTTCTCATAGAGATTCTTTCTGTTTTGTGAGTTCTATTCTACAACTATGTATATTCTTCAAATGAGTTATTATTAATATAATAGAGCCAATATGAAGTAATATGAATAGATACGGATTGTCGTGCAGTAGGACACCTAATATGAAAAATGCCCATCCCACTCCGAAAGCTATTTTGACTTTAGCATTAGTAGTTTTGCGTGCTGATAAATAAGCCGCTACTAGCGCTACACCAGCAAAAATATAATCTATAATAGGCATCTCGTGATTGACAAGATGTAGTGTATCTGCTGATACAGTGAAGAGTATAGGCAATGCTAGACAATGTATCAGACATAGAATAGATGCTGTAATACCAATTTTGTCGCTTGTAGTAGGTTCCAAATTACTCTGCTATTTAGGTTAAATATGACTTACAATCTAAGTAAGACGGAGAAGAATTAAAAATCTGATATGAAGGATTAAAATATTTCTATTAAAATTGTAACTTTTTTAATCAACACTTGTTATTGAAGTATAGATGGTCAGTTCACCCCTTCTTGACTACATCAACCATATTATAAAATATGAACTGACAAATTTAATTACATATTTTAAAACTATCTCTAGACTAAGTGCTTATGAAAAGTAACTACCCTTTATAATAAATTGATTTACGAATATTAGTGCATCTTAAATTAAAATAGATTTAGATGCTTGATATTTACATTTGATAAATTAAGGGGCTTGAGATGAGAGACTTAACACACCAAAGACTTCTAGATTCTACTAGAAAGTTAATCTGGAAACAAGGCGTAAACAAAACCAATGTTAACCAGATATGCGAACATGCCGGATTAAGCAAGATGACATTCTACCGTGCTTACGAGAACAAATACGATATAATCAAAGTAATATTAGACGAATACTATGAGAAAATGGACTATGATTATAGTCAGATATTTTCTAAAAATATTCCATTTATAGAAAAGGTCATGGAACTAATCTACTACAATATGGAATCTATAAAAGAGATTAGCAAAGAGCTTATATGTGATATAGTCAAACAAGTTGATCCTCGTTTGAAAGATTATATGCGTAGTAAAATAGAATATCATAGAGATTTATCTATTAAGTATATAATTATAGAGCAGAAAAAAGGTAATTTCAGAGATGATTTGAAATTGGAATTCATATCTTTCTTTCTAGTTCATATAAATGAATTGGTACTCGAAGAAAGATTGGCTTCTGTATATGAATCTACAGATGAATTGGCAAATCAAATAACAAAAATGTTCTATTTTGGATTGCTAAGACGAAACTAATATCGATTTTTTTATTGTTTGAATATTTCAGAATTATGGATTATTCTGAAATATTACTTGTGGTTGATTATATTCTTTTTGTGGTAATCTAATTAGAATTTCACTTCTTTCTACAACAGTTATAAAGGATTTAATAATTATTTTAATTATTAATGTAACTTTTCAGTAATATGCTTGTTATTGAAGTATAGGAATGGTTCATAAAAACCCCATTGTTACTAATATCAGTATAAACGTCAAGTTTCTTAACTGTTATAAATTTTGAAAAGTCGAATTTGAATTGTAGATTAACAATTAATGAAAATAAAAAATTAAATAAATTAGGTTTTGCCTACGAAAAGTAATTATACCCTTTTAAATGAATAGATAAAATAAAGAAGTATTAACTGAAATGTAGATTTTCAGAAAGTGGTATTTCTATCTTAAATTATATAAGGGGCATATAATGAAAGAAGCTACACACCAAAAATTGCTTGATGCTACCAGAAAACTAATCTGGAAACAAGGAATTAATAAAACTACTGTCGATCATATCTGCGAAGAAGCTGGTCTCAGTAAAATGACATTCTACCGCGCTTACGAGAACAAATTTGATATAGTCAAAGAAATCCTAGATGAAAACTACGCTAATGTAGCTGTTGCTTATGAGGAGATTTTCACTAAGAATATTCCTTTTATTGAAAAAATGATGGAACTCATTTATTTTAATATGGAATCCGTGAAGGAAATCAGCCCCGACCTAATTCGCGACATAATCAAACAAGATAACCCTCAAATGAAAGATTATATGAGAGAAAAAGTCGAGTTTCACAGAGACCTCTCACTAAAATATATAATTATAGAGCAGAAAAAAGGTAATTTCAGAGATGATGTAAAAATAGAATTTATTTCCTTTTTCTTAGAGCATATCAATGAGTTGATGCTTGACGAAAGACTTAATAATATATATGAATCTACAGATGAGTTAGTCAATCAATTAACTAAAATGTTTTACTTTGGTATATTACGTAGAAACTAAAAGTTCTCTAAAATCTCTAATCTTTTTTTCTTTGTCAAAGAGTTAAATACTAACTCGTAAGAATGGTCTATTAGTTCTATTAATTTAGAATAATCAATTTCTTCTATTATTATAGTGTTCCAATGTTTTTTGTTCATATGATAACCAGGAACAATAATGTCAGGATAATTTTCTCTAAGCTCTATTGCTTTCTCAGGGTCGCATTTTAGGTTTACTTTAGTTGGTTTCGATTCTATATTCGTAAGTGCAAATATTTTATCACCTAAT
Organism: Chlorobiota bacterium; assembly: GCA_041595255.1. Classification (GTDB taxonomy): domain Bacteria; phylum Bacteroidota; class Ignavibacteria; order Kapaibacteriales; family UBA2268; genus PGYR01. Next base: position 14,020 of record JBFHKR010000021.1, on the reverse strand, counting down.
TTGAAAGCCAAGGTTGTATCGTCGAAAGGAGTGTCTTCCGAGACATAGTTTTTAGATAAGCAATATGATCGAAGTTCTTCTATATTCATTTACATATCTATATTATATTTTTTGTAAAGCTTCATCTCGTTGAGTTCTAAAGCAACTAGGTTTCCTTGCTTTTCTTTGACCTTAGAGTAGACACAACCGCCATCTAACATAATCAAATCTTCGCTAAGAGTTCGTTTTATTCTTTTGAATTTCACAGGTGTGTGACCTACTATTAAGCGTTTACCATTAGTTTTAGATTTGTCAATATGCTGATTTCTAGTCCATAGCATTGATTTTTTATCAAGTAAAGGTTGGGAAGCATTAAAATTGAGTCCTCCATGAACTAATATAAACTCATCTAACTCAATGTAATATTCTAAGTTAGTAAAAAATTTTATATACTTCTTTTTTATATCTTTGGCTTTGTAAACATTGAAACTCCTAAGACATTCGGAGCCTCCATTCCAAAGCCATTTATAGTGCTGTTTATCAGAAAGAAGCGAATCTAACAACATTCTTTCGTGATTACCCATCAAGCAACGAACATTAAAACCTTCATTTATTAATGACATAATGTATTTGACTACGCTCTTGGAATCGGGCCCTTTGCCAATATAGTCCCCCAGAAAGTAGATAGTGTCAGATTTACTAGGCATTAATTCTTCTTCGATGAGGGCTACCAAAGTTTTGTAGCACCCATGTATATCACCTATTATGAACTGCTTCGGCATAAATGTATTCTGATAAATTTATATCGTTTACAAAAGTTAAGTTAATACATTTTTCAATTATTCTAACTATATTTAAAATTAAAATGTGAATTTGTATGTCTATCGAAGTTATAAAGTAATAGTTTTTACTTTATATTTCTTAAATTTGTAGAATTATATAAATCAGATTTTGGCTTAATGAACAAAGAGATATACGAAAAATACGAACCAGTGATTGGATTAGAGATTCACGCTCAGTTACTGACAGAATCTAAAGCATTTAGCTCGAGTTCGACAAAATTCGGTGCTTCACCTAATACAAATACGGACCCAGTTACATTAGCTCACCCTGGTACGCTACCTGTTCTAAATAGGAAAGTAGTAGATTACTCTATAATGATGGGACTAGCGACTAATTGTAAGATTAGAGAGAGAAACCTTTTCGCCCGTAAAAATTATTTCTATCAGGATTTGCCAAAAGGTTACCAAATATCACAGGATAATACTCCTATTTGTTATGATGGTTACCTTGTTATAGAATTAGATGATGTTAATACTAAGCATATTGGAATTACTCGTATCCATATGGAGGAAGATTCGGGGAAATCTATACATGATCTAGATATAGATACATTGGTTGATTTCAATAGAGCGGGAGTTGCTCTTATCGAGATTGTTAGTGAGCCTGATATACGGTCATCTGGAGAGGCATATTTGTATCTAACCCAACTAAAGCAGATACTCGTATATCTTGGTATCAACACAGGTAATATGGAAGAAGGCGCTCTAAGAGTAGACGCTAATATTTCTGTAAGACCCAAAGGTGCTGATAAATTTGGAACAAGGACAGAAGTAAAAAATCTTAATAGCTTTAGAAACGTAGAAAAAGCAATCGATTATGAGATAAAGCGTCAGATTGAATTGATAGAAAATGGCGGTGAAGTTAGACAAGTGACTATGCAATGGGATGGTAATGCAAACCAGACTAAGGAAATGCGTACTAAAGAAATGTCACATGACTATAGATATTTCCCTGAGCCAGATCTTCCACCTCTTATTGTTAACGAAGATTGGATCGAAAAGGTAAGGGCTACAATGCCTGAGTTACCTATAGCTAGAAAGAATAGATTTATAGAGCAGTACGAAATACCTAGTTATGACGCTGGAGTATTAGTTGCCGAAAAAGAAATAGCTGACTTTTACGAAGAGGCCATAGGTAAACTAGAAAATAAAAATACTGGCAACAATAAGTTAGTTAGTAACTGGGTGATGACAGAGATAATGAGAATGATACAAGATAGGGACACTCAAATATCAGATTTGAAAGTTAAACCTTATCATATAGCTGAAATTGTCGATTTGGTATCATCAGGTACTATCTCTAATACAATAGCTAAAGATATATTCGTGGATGTAGAAGAAGGTAAATCACCAAAAGAAATAGTTGAAGAAAAAGGGTTGAAACAAGTCTCGGACACTTCATTTATAGACGATTTGGTCAAAGGGGTGATAGAAGCAAACCCAGAATCGGTTGAAAAATTTAGATCAGGTAACGCCAAAGTAAAAGGATTCTTTGTAGGTCAAGTAATGAAAGAATCTAAAGGTAAGGCAAATCCACAAATTGTTTCGGACTTAGTAGATAAATATCTACAAGATGCTTAATTTAGAAATTAGATAAAAAAATAAAATATAAAAATTTGAAATTTGGAGTTAGTTATGGCTAAAACGGCAGCTAAAAGCAAAGCAAAATCAACAAGTAAAGCAAAGAAAACTACAAGTGTAGCGAAAGCTAATAATAGTACTACTAAAAGTACTGCTACACCTAAAACTACTAAGAAAGTTGCCCCTAAAAAAGTAGCTACTACTACTAAAAAATCTGCCGCAAAGCCGGTTGCAAAAAAGACTACTACTAAATCAAAGGCAACAAAAGCCATTAACAAAGAAGCTACTAGCAAAGCTAAAGTTTCTAAATCATCTTCAACTAAGAAATACAAGATGAAATTTGGTGGCAATGATGTAAATGTTGTTTTACATTCGAAGTTTGATTTTACAGGTTATAAGAAAGAAGATGTTATAGATTGGTACAAATTGCAACTATTAGGTCGTAAACTCGATGATAAAGCTGCTCTTTATTTGAAAATGGCCAAAGGATGGTCATATCATGCTCCTTTTGCGGGTCACGATGGTATTCAATTGGCATTAGGACAGATCTTCAGAGCTAGCAAAGATTATTTATTCCCTTACTATCGTGATTTTATGACATCACTTTCTGCTGGAATGACACCAGTAGAAATAATACTCAATGGACTTTCCAAAGATACAGATGTAGCTGGTGGAGGACGTCATATGTCCAATCACTTTGCTAAACCAGAGATTAATATTCAGAACGTTTCATCTTGTACTGGTAATCACTCACAGCACGCAGCTGGTTTGGGTAGAGCTATCAAAAAATACAAAGGTGATGAAGTTGTATTCTATTCTGGTGGAGAGTCAGCTTGTGCTGAAGGCTATTTTTACGAAGCTGTAGCTAGTGCTGATTTTGATAGAGCTCCGGTAGTATTTGTTATACAAAACAATAAATTTGGAATTTCTGTACCGCTTCAAGAAGTTTCATCTAATATGGTAGTATCAGATAATTTCAAAGGGTTTCCTAACACGAAAATTATAGAGTGCGATGGTAGAGATGCTTTTGATTCTCATAGAGCACTTAAAGAAGCTGTTAAATATGTTAAGAGTGGAAAAGGACCAGCGATAGTTCACGCTGAATGTGATAGAATTGGTTCTCACTCAAACTCAGATAAACAAGATAATTACCGTCCAAGTAAAGAAATACAAGACGTTATGGATCGCGATCCACTAATGCAATTTAGATATAGGCTAATACAAGAAAAATACCTAACACAAAAGCAATTAGAAGAAATAGAAGATGGTATAAAGCAGAAAATATTTGATGCTGCTGATGAAGCTGAAGCTGCACCGAATGCAGATGGTAAGAGCTGGCCTAATTTCATTTTCCCAGAAGCTTTTGCTGGTCCTGATGCTGATACTGAGTATCCTTTGAATCCGGACAACGAAGTAGTTAACTACATAGAGGGTATCAATAGAGCACTCAAAGAGGAATTCAGAGCTAATCCTAACACATTTATGTGGGGTCAAGATATAGGAAAAGGTGGTGTATTCAACGTAGTGAAAGGTATGCCAGAGGAGTTCGGAAAAGATAGAGTGTTTAATGCACCAATAGCTGAAGATAACATAGTTGGTACAGCAAATGGTTTCTCACGTTACAGAGATGACATCAGATTAGTTATAGAAGGAGCAGAATTTGCTGACTATTTCTGGCCTGCAATGGAGCAATTAATAGAACTAACACACGAATATTGGAGAACTAGAGGGCAATTCAGTCCGAATGTAACACTAAGGTTAGCAAGTGGTGGATATATCCAAGGTGGCCTATATCACTCACAAAATTTAGAAGCTGTATTTACATCTATACCTGGTATCCGAGTTGTTCAGCCAGCCTTTGCTGACGACGCAATTGGGCTATTGAGAAACTGTATTCGTTCTAAAGGACCTACTATGTTTTTGGAACCTAAGTTCTTGTACAATTTCAAGGCAGCAGCCGGTCCAGTAAGTGATGAAGATTGGGTGATACCATTTGGTAAAGGTAAGATTAGAAGAGAAGGTACGGATATAACTGTTGCTACTTATGGGACAGGAGTCCACATGAGCTTGTTTGCCGCTGAGAAATTGGCGGATCAAGGGGTTTCAGTAGAAGTAATAGATTTGCGTTCACTTATACCTTGGGATAAAGACATAATAATCGAATCAGTTAAGAAGACAAATAGATTGGTAGTAGTACACGAAGACACCCTGACAGGTGGATTTGGTGGTGAAATAGCATCTACTATTAGTCAAGCGGCGTTCAACTATCTAGATGCACCAGTTATGAGACTAGGATCAGAAGATTGTCCAGTAGGATTTGCGAAAAGCTACGAAGATGAAGTTTTGATAAACGTAGATAAGGTAAAAGCTAAAATAGAAGAATGCTTAAACTTTTAGATAACTGTGTAAAACATTACAAGTTATTTGTGTGGAATTAATCTGACACTGTAATATCAAAATTACACACAGACTAAATAAATAAGAAAAAAGATAACACCCGAATATTCATTAATTGGATATTCGGGTTTGTTGTTATATATTTGTATGCTAGGTACAATAGAAAGTGTGCATAATTATTTAATTGTGCTAGTTGTATTTTTATTTTAAATAAGTAATTGAATATAAAAGGATTATAAAATGTCCCATTCGGAAGAACAAGAAGAATTGAAAATCGGAAGTAAACTTTCTGAGAATTTAGTTGATGAAGAATCAGCTGCAAAGCTCAAAAAGAACGGAACGATATTCGGAATAATCATCGTAATTGTATTGGCTGCAGTGGGTTACTATTATTACTCAGCTAGTCAATCAGAAAAAGCTACTCAAGAAGCAGCTATGGCTTTATCTAAAATATTACCTGAGTATGATGCTGGTAACTACGCTGTTGCATTGGATGGCGGCACCACATCTATAGGTATAGATGCTATGGGATTAGTGGAGATTGCGAAAAAGTATGATGGAACAAATGAGGGTAAATTAGCTGCTTTGTACGCAGGTAATGCCTATATAAATTCTAATCAGTTTGTAGAAGCGAGAAACTACTTTGATAAAGCAACTAACAGTAACGCGGAAGTAGTACAGTCAGGGGCATACGCTGGTTTGGCTCTATGCGATGAAGAAGAAGGAAAGCTAGAAAGTGCGGCTGAGAATTACAAGTTAGCAGCTGAGAAATTGAGTGAAGATGTACTAAAATCTAAATACTTATATTTCGCAGCATTGAATTTTGAGCAAGCAGGTAAAAAAGATGATGCAAAAAATATATATCAATTAGTAGTAGAGTTAAGCGAGAATTCGGAGTTTGGAAATAAATCTAAAGTCAGATTATCAATGCTTGGCACAAAAATTGATTAACATTCAATTGCTTAATAGCATTTGAATTAAACTAAACACTATAATAATGAAACTAAAAGTTAATTTTTTAATAATAATTTGTTTATTGGAGGTATTATGCAACGATTAATTCGTCTTTGCGTACTCATGGCCTTCGCATTTATCCTGTCTTCAAGTTCAGGATATGCGCAGAAGACCGTTAAAATATCCGGAAGGATAGCTCCAGGTGATGTAAGAGTCTTTGTAAAGGATTCCATATATACTGTCGAAAGAGAGTATGTGGTTGGTGGTACATTGATAATTGAGCCTGGTACAACTGTCTATTTTCACCCTAATGGGAGATTAATAGATTCGACTGGTGGTAGAATCATCGCTGATGGTTTTGCTGAAGCTACTTATACTAGTAATCCACATGGTATTGATCCATTGGGTATTGCTGGTTCTTCTCAAAACCCGCACAGCTGGACTGGTTATGCGGACATTAATTATTTCTTATTTGATGGTAATAATTCTCCATCTCCTGATGTAATTCGTACTATCGATGTTACAACTGTAAGAGATAAGTCAGTACACCCTAACAAGTATAACTACTTGTTTAATGTTGTATTAAATAGAACAACTCGTCAAATTACTGAGTTGAATCCATTAAACGCAGCTGCAGTTATAGCTAATCCAAATTTGGATATTATAACTTTTGAAGAAGCGATTATGTTTGTAGCTGGTAGATTAAACCAAGATCCAAACAATGATGTTAACTTAAATGTTAAGCCATGGTCAAGAATTGGTGGTAGATCAGTTAACGTTGTAAAAGATAAAATTAGATTTGTTGGTCAACCAATAAATAACGTTTCTGTAGAATGGGGACATATTATTGTTCTTCCTGGTGCTAGATCAGCTTTCTTTAGAAATGCAACTTTCGAGAACTTTAAGAAAGATACTACTGTAGATGGCGACCCTATCTACAATCAAAGTGGTGCTAACTCTGCTTGGGCAGCTGTTAATAATAAAATTAACAAGTTGACTAACGGTAGTGGTGGTGCGATAACTACTTTCTCTTCTAGAACTTGGTTATTGAATGTTGAATTCAGTGGCAACTCTTCTAGATTTAGAGGTGGTGCATTACAATTATTACAAGCTCCATCTGAAATTCCTACTACTATAGATAGAACTCAGATTAACAATGTAGTTGGTACTTATGCTTCTAATAAGAACCCTAATATTACTGACAGAGATGGTAGCCCATCAACTGTAATAGTACAAAACCCTATCCCTGCAATTGACTTAATTGACGAAGCTGGTGCTGAACCACTTACTGATTTTGCAAGAATGGGACATGATGACGGTCGTTTAGCATTATACTTAGGTAGAATGAGAAACTTGACTTTCACAAATAACAAAGTTCAATTAGCAAATTATGGTCAAACTACTGTAGGTAATCCTCCAGTTAAGATCGTATCTGACTTATTAAACGAACCTGCTATGTATCCACAGATTTATGGTAACACTGCTTTTGGTGGTGCTGTATATATGTCTGGTACTGAAGGTCAAGAAAATAGAAAAATTGATGTAGGTTTTGGTGTTAACAATAGTATCATGGTTAATGGTACTGAAGTTGATTTCGATACTCCTGATACTTTCGTTGCTACTGGTAACGAAGCTAATAACTACCAAGCAAATGGTAGTTCATCTGGTTCTCGTGGTGGTGCTATTTACGCTGGTAGATATACTTCACTACAAGTAGCTGGTCACTTTGAAGGTAACAAAACTGCTGCTAAATATCTAACTGATGAAACAGTTGGTTCTGTAGCTGGTCTTTACTCAATGGGTGGTGCTATCTATGTAGAGAACTCTTTGAATAGATTATTTGTAAAAGGTGGTCCTGCAAGAGAAAGTGATGGTAACCCAACTAGATTTGAAGGTAACACTTCAGGTGCTGGTGGTGCTATCTATGTAGATGGTAACTCTAATCCAGAACTAACTACTATTATTGGTGGTTCTGATGAATTATTGTTAACTAGAGATTATGGATTTGATATTCAATTCAATAATAACTCAGCTATTTCTTGGGGTGGTGCAATCTACTCTAAGAGACAAGGTTCTATAACTGGTGCTGGTGGTATTAATGTAAATGAATTAATCGGTTATGGTGGTAAATTCCCAATCAGATTTGAAGGCAATACTGCTGGATATGCTGGTGGTGCGGTTCACTTCCAAATTCCTATAGCTGACAATCCTCCTTATTACCAAAGAGCTATTCAATTATCTAGAGCATTGTTCTTGAACAATACTGTAGGTATGAATGTAGCTGATAAGAATCTTGGTCAATTAAGAGGTGGTGGAGCTATCTATTCTGCTGGTGGCGATCTTAACTTAGTTAAAGGTGTTGAGTTTAACGGTAATACTGTTTACAATGGTAACGGTGGTGCGGTTTCAATGATTGAACCTTTTAACTTAAATAGAAGATATTTCACTTCTGATGCAGATAATATTACTTATGATTCTAGAGATATTGCAGTTGGCATGTCTTCAAGAGATGACGTATTTACTTATGGTAATGTAAGTTTCCCTCCTGACGCAAGAATGTTAACTCAATTTAAAGGTAACCAAGCTATTTACGAAAATAGAGCATCTGGTCAAATGGGTTCTGGTTCTACACAATTCGCTGAAGGCGTATTTAGATCAAGATCACAATTACTAGCTACTTATTTCACAACTGCTCAAACAGGTTATGCTGTTGGGTTGTTTGGTACTATCGTTAAATTTAAAAATGGTGGTGACACTTGGGAATATCCAGCGTCAAACACTAATCACAGATTAACTGACGTTGAATTCGTTAATGCTAGCACTGGTTATATCGTTGGTGCTCAAGGTATCATGAAGAAAACTACTGATGCTGGTAGCACTTGGTTCAACATCAATACTAACACTTTAAATCAATTTAATGATTTCTATTCAATAGGTCAAAATGATTTATATGCTGTTACAAACAATGGTTTAATCTACGAATCTCATGATGCTGGTGCAACATGGAATACAATGCAACCACAACAACAAAACCTTAACGGTGTTTATTATGGTAGCTTGAATAATGGTTTCGTAGTTGGAGACGATAGACTAATCCTACGTACTACTGATGGTGGTACAGTATGGGAAGAAGTTGTTCCTCCAATACCTAATTATGACTTAACAAAAATATTCTTTACTAGTGTAAGTAAAGGTTTCATCATTGGTGAAAAAGGTACTTTATTAGCTACTACTGATGGTGGTGATTCTTGGCACACAGTTCCAACTGGAACAGCTGCTAATTTGACTGACATCATTTTCACATCTTCAACTAAAGGTTTCATTACTACAGTTTATGGCGATATGTTAGCTACAACTGATGGTGGTGCTACTTGGACATTGATGGAAGATTTGACAAGATTTGGATTACAAGGTATTCACTTTGCTTCTAATTCAGTAGGATATGCTGTAGGTGACTATGGTACTTTATTGAAAACTGAAGATGGTGGTGCTACTTGGAATGAAACAAACCCTGCTAACGCTGGTCACTATGATGTAGCAAGAATGCACCCAGGTACTAACTTACCAGAAAATGGTGTTGGTCTTGGTGGTGCGATTTACATCTTAGACAATGCTGATGTTAACCAATTAAACAGAACTGATTCAGTTTCTTTCAACCGTGTTAGAATATTAGACAACACTGCTTATACTGGTGCTGCTATTTACTCTGACAACTTTGATTTGAAATTAATCTTTGGTAGATCACTTATTTCTGCTAACACTGCTTTATCTGATATTGGAGTTGAACAAAATACTATTTCTGGCCCTATCGTATTAGATGGTAACAATGGTATTACTTCAAATGAAGCTTCTTCTGATTTAGCAAGTGCAGTTATTTATGGTGAGATGCAAGGTCCATTGCCAGTAGGTACTGGTCCAGTTGCAGGTAACTCTGTATATGGTAACAATGCTAGATTTATCGTTCGTTTACCTGATGCTCCAAACACTAAAGGTGTTTTAGCTGGTAATTTAGGCTTAGGTCTAGGTGGTACTAACCCACTTAACGGTAACTTCTGGGGTAGAACTCAAGCAAACGTAACTGTTGATGTAATTAATGACTTAGGTTATCCATTAGCATTGAATGAAACATTCTTTATTGCTGGTGATAGTACATCTCCATTACCGTTTGTTAGAAACTCTGCTAACCCATTAGAGCAAGGTCCATTCGAATCTATATTCGATGAATATACTTATACTCCTATATTATTAGAGAATGCTGCTGGTGATGAAAATACACCTGCCGCGACTAGTATCAATGAAAAAGTATTAATGTCTGGTAAAATCTATGACTTATATGATAAAGGAACTGATATTAAAACTGCTGATTACTCTAAGAGAATCATGTCTCCAATCGAAGACTTTGCAGTAGGTATTCCTTACACAACTAGAAGATTTGTAGCTCCGGCTAAACCTTCTGATGGAAAATATGTAAGAAGAACTACTAGAGATCCTTATTGTGTTGGATTGTTAGATGATAATGGTAATTTGAAATTCCCTTATATCACTGCTCTTCAATCTGAGTTTATGCCTGATAACGATGGTAATTTCTACCATCCAATCGGATATCCATTATACTTAGAATCACATGCAGATTATGATGGTTTTGCTGAAAGAAGCAACCATATACCTGAAACTACAAACGAAACAGTATTCTTCGTTATTAACGAAACTACTGGTGATTTCATCAGAACTAACTTACAACAAGTTTCTGAAACTGCTCCTTATAGAGAAGTATTCAGATCTAGAGTTGAGTTTGTTCCTGATTCAACTAACAGAAATCCAAATACACTTTACAGAAGAACTTCTGAAGGTCTATTTAACTTTGGTGCTGGATTTAGTTTATTAGCTAAATTAGAAGATAATGCTTACAATGAAGCTGGTGCAACTGTACCAGGTAGAAAATATGAAGCAGATTTCAGACAATTAGGTAAAGTTTCTGATTTATTCAGCAACAGACCAGCTATAAATGATCCTTCTAATATTACTGAAGATATCGTTACTTATTTTGCTGGTGAGAGATATGAAGCTCTTCCTGTAGATACTGGTGACGTGATCAGAGTTATTTCAAGACAAGTTCTTTGGAAAGAAGGTGTAATTGCTGCTTATGACGATGGTATGGAATTCAAGATAGTAAGATCAACTCTTCCTCCTGAATTTACTGGTAACATCGTTGCATTACAAAATGATACAATCATGAAATTAGTTCCATCATTAGATCCTATTAAGAGAGCTAATAACCAAATGGATACTATTTACATTGATGATTTCACAAATAGAATATTCGTTACTGAAGATAGATCTTACCCAGGTAATTACCCAGATGGTAGAGACAGTATCTTGGCTATCACAGCTGTAGATTCAAATAACTACTACGATCCACGTGCATTAGCTGATGGTGATAACTATACTTATTTAACTTATACTTGGGATGTTCCTAGCAACTCTGGTTTAGCTAACTGGTTACAAGCAGATACTATTTACTCTAGTAACTCTAATAATATTAAAGATAAAGCTAACGGTTATGTTGTACTAAAAGGTCATCCGGTTAACCCTTATGTAGTACCTGGTGGTGAAAAAGTTGCGGTTTCTGCTGCTAACTATCCTCCTCACTATAGAACTTTAGATTCAATGGTTGCTTCTGGGTTATTTACACAAGAACAAATTGACAAGTTCATCGAAACTTATGGTCCTTATTTCAATGCTGGATCTTATGATGTAGATAGAGCTAGATACTTACAACAAGATACTATCAATGTTGGTGGTGCTAATGGTTGGAAAACTGAATACGAATTTGAATTATTCGTTGTTGATCAACCACCTGTATACTTAGATGAGAATTATACTGCAGAAACTCTATTTAGATATGAGTCTGATGGTGTAACTATCAAAGATACAATCGCTAAATACGAACCATCTGTTTTAACTTGTGGTAAGACAAATGAAAATACACCTAGATTGAAAGCAAACGTAACTGATAAACTTAGATTCCAAATAGACATCAATACTGATGACGAAATTGAAGATGCTTATGCAGCTTCAGAACATGGTTGGGATTTCAGATATGGTAGAACTGCTTATGGTTTCATGAACAAAATCATTTCTGCTGGCGATACAGTAGTTATTGATACTGTAACTATAACAAATGATCAAGGTGGTATAGATACATTTATAGATCAAGAAAGACCTATATGGATGTCAGATAAGTATATTTACAGATATGATGATGAAGCTACTAAAGATGATTTCGCAGCTGATTTCACTACTTCTGGTAAATTAAATATTAGAATTGATAGAGCTGAAGTTGAAACATTACTTGAGCCTTCAAACAGACAAAACGAAGAGTATAACACTGATACAGCATTTGTATTCGTAGTAAATGATGGTCATGGTGGAAGATTAGAGCAAAAACTAGAAGTTTTTGTGAACTTTGCTCCAACAATCACTACTACAAGTTTACCAAATGCAGTTGAAGGATTTGACTATAACGATCAATTACTAGATAGCTCAAGAGCAATCAAAGTAAAAGATCCTAACTTCCACCAAGAACATACTTACGAGTTAATCTATAGTGGTAGAGGTCCGATTGCAAAAGATCCTTGTTATGATGAAGCTGGTACTTGGGAAGAAACTTTCTACGGTGCAGATGGATACACTCCAGCATGGTTGAAAATTAATCCTGAAAGTGGTTTACTATATGGTACTCCAGAAGTAGGCGACGCTCTTAAAGATGAGAAAGTAATTGTATTGGTAACTGATGAAGATGGTCTTCCAGATCTTAGAATCTATGATTTAAGAGTTGAGCCATCTAATCAAGGTCCACAACTTGCTTTAGCTCCAGATGTAGATTGTATAGATCCTAATAGCTCTCTAAATACTGACAACTTCATTTATGTAGTTGACAAAGATTTCGAAAGAGATAATAGTGTTACTCCACAAGAAAAAGTTACTCTAGTAGTAGAGCAACCTGCAGCTGGTGTAGAACTAGATCAATACATACTAGATGGTGCTGTAATTGATAACGATTCAGTAAAAGTAAATCTAATATTTACTGCTGCTATCGCTAATGTACCAGTAGATGCTGACGGTAGAATTACTGTTCAAATCAAAGCTACTGATGCTGATGGCGAAACAACTATTATGCGATTTAGATTGAAACTATCTGATGCAACTAATTTCGTTGCGCCTATCACAGTTACAAACTCTATTGGTTCATTCCAAGTTCTAGAATTTGGTGTTGCTAATGCGAATGTAAGTACTGGTGATGGTAGAGATGGTGATGATATTGGTAAGTTAGATCACAACTTCTGTGAGTATGAATTACCTCCATATCCACAACAAGACGTATTCGATGCAAGATGGACATTGCCTACAATCAATGGTATCTTGAGAAGTATATATCCTACAAGTGGTAACAACAGTGATTTAATCTATGTTGCTCAAATACAAGCTGGTGGTGAAAGTGGTCAAACTGCTATTAACTATCCTGTAACAGTATCTTGGGATATTACAACTATTCCAGATGTAAATGATGCGACTAGAAACCCACAAGGTTCTACTTGGTATTTAAGAGATCCTATCTCTGATGGTTCTTACTTCCATATCAAGATGAATGATCCTTCTGTGAGATCTATATCTCCTACACATGCAACTTTTGATTTACAAGGTAACATAGCTACTTTGACAATCACTAATGCAACTATCAAAGCATTCGTTATCTATAACGATGTAATGAGTGATGTAGAAGACAATCAGATTACAACTACTAATTCTATTACTAGTGTATCACCTAACCCAGTAAATGGCGAAAGTGTTATCAAGTTTAACTTAAGCAAAGCATCTAATGTTGAGTTTGAGCTAATCGATGAAGTTGGTAAAGTAGTTGGTATAGTAGGAAGTGGTACTTTTGGTATGGGCGAAAACACTATTAAATGGAATTCTAGAACTGGATTTGGTTCAGAATTATCAAGTGGTGCTTATAGCATAAGAATGAACGCTGAAGGCAATTCTGACTTTATCAAAGTTATGATTGTAAAATAAGACAAAACTTGCGGTACCCTTGCAAAAGGGTACCACAATTATTAAAAAGAAAAATAATTTATAATATAATAGAGGTTTTATAATGAGACTTACAAAAAGCATAATAGCTGCGATGACAGTTGCTGTAATAGCACTATCTAGTAGCTTAACGCTAAAGTCTGATGTACCGGGTGAGTTCAAATCTCTGCATT
>JBFHKR010000020.1:0-28825 GCA_041595255.1 Chlorobiota bacterium | reverse complement strand
TCATTATTCTTTTCTAAAGCTGAAAATACTTCACCAATAGTTAAACCCATCGATTTCAACTTTTCCGGATGTATTGCTATTTCATATTGCTTTATATTACCACCAAAACCGTTTACTTCAACCACACCAGGCACCATCGCCATTTGGCGGCGGACAATCCAATCTTGGTAAGTTCGTAAATCTGTGAGAGAATACTTGTCTTTATATTCGGGGTCAACTTCTAATGTGTATTGGTATATCTCACCCAAACCAGTTGATATTGGCCCCATAGTTGGTGAGCCAAAATCTTTTGGTATCTCGGATCTAACCATTTCTAGCTTTTCTTGTACTAATTGACGAGGTAGATATGTCCCCATATCATCTTCGAATACGACTGTAACTACTGAAAGACCAAATCTAGATATAGATCTAATCTCTGTTACACCGGGTAGATTAGAAAGCTCCAATTCGACTGGATATGTGACGAATTGCTCTATATCTACCGTCCCCAAATTGGGGGCTTGTGTTATTATTTGAACTTGGTTGTTCGTGATATCGGGAACTGCATCTATTGGAACTTTATTCATGCTCCAAATACCAGCCACTATAAGGACTATTGTCAGTGCTCCGATAGCAACGCGATTCTCGATTGAGAAATCAATAATTTTGTTAATCATATAACTAACCTATTGCTATAAATATATATTTTAAATTATAATATCAGCTAATGCTTCGCAGTGATGCGATGTGAGGAAGTTATATTAAGATTTCGGAGGTGTTACTTTGGGTTGTATATATTGATCAATAGTAGAGAATGTATGCTCTTGACATTCGATGATAGTATATTCTAATATGAAGTCTATCTGGGTGTGGTCTTCTACTAACTGTGTGCTGCAACAACTACACATACAAAATGGAGTGCAAGTTTCTTCATGAGGTACCACATCAGTATGAACGTCACTACAATCAACCACACTATATTCGGTATGATTTTCGAACTCATCGTCATGATTGTCTGTGCAAGGGAATGCAACAAACGAGGTAATCAAAATGAGCAATATGATAGAAACTATTTTCAAAAGTAATATCTGTTGTTTAATTAAAAGACTCAATTGTCTTCTATTTATTTTTACAATTTAGTAAAAAAATTTTAATTAACGAAGATATGATTTTTTTATATATTTGACTATTCTATTAATTAACATTTAGTTAAGATAAAATGCAACCTATAGTTGACCATCTACAAATAACAGTTAAAGACTTTAAAAAAGCTGAAGCTTTCTATGACAAACTTATGCCAATTCTTGGTTTTGACCTCACTAATAAATCAAAAGGTAGGGTAGATAAACACGAGTTCGATGTAATAGAATATGTACACTCTAATATAACCATTGGTATCAACTCGCCAAGAAGCGTATATGACCAAGATACAGTCAATAGAAGGAAACCAGGCGCTATTCATCATTTAGCTTTTAGAGCTACCTCAAAAGATGAAATAGATAGTCTATATCCTTTAATCAAAGACATAGGTGCTGATATAGTTGACCCTCCTCAATACTATCCTCAACATGGTGAGAAATATTATGCACTTTTCTTTAAAGACCTAGATGGAATAAAACTTGAAATAATGTTCGAAGAGAAATAAATCTATTAATTATTTCTGTTCGGAGTAATATGTTTATGTTAAACCTATTCAAATAAATATTGTCTAATCACTATGAAAACATTTTTACTTTTTTTACTAGCTTATACTACTGCAGCGGCAGGTGATTATTACTTTCCTCCTAATGATTCGGAAGAATGGGAAGCTATTTCTATTTCTGAATTAGGGTGGAGTAATGTAAAAATTAATGAATTAATTGATTTTCTAGATACTACTGGGACAAAAGGTTTTATTATCCTTATAGATGGTAAAATAGCGACTGAGGAGTATTTTGGTGATTTCGACAAAGATAAGTTTTGGTATTGGGCTTCGGCGGGTAAAACGCTTACAAGTGCTATGATTGGAATTGCTCAACAAGAAAAAATGCTAGATATTAACTCCCCGACTTCAGATTACCTTGGTAAAGGTTGGACGAAAATGGAATCGGAAAAAGAACAAAATATTAAGTTAATACATAACCTGTCGATGTCAACTGGATTGGATTATAAAGTTGATGATTTGGATTGTTTGTTGCCCGAATGCTTAGAATATTTAAATGAGCCAGGTACACATTGGTATTATCATAATGCTCCATACCGTTTATTATTAGATGTACTAGATTCTGTATATGATAAGAGAATTAATCAAGTTACCAATCAGTTAATTGGAAATAAAATAGGAATGGGTGGGGTTTGGATAGACTATGTACGATGGGGTAAAGCAAGGGATTTGGCTAGATTCGGTTTATTCATAGCGGCAGGTGGTAAGTGGGGAGATGATTTTCAGTTGGATTCCAAATACTATAATGAAATGATAAATACCTCTCAAGAAATGAACCATTCTTATGGATATCTTTGGTGGCTAAACGGTAAAGATAAATATAAGCTACCAGGTTTAGATATTGTTTTTAACGGGCCTCTTGTCCGAACGGCGCCGATGGATATGTTTGCTGCGCTAGGTAAAAATGATCAAAAAATATATGTTGTACCATCTATGAATATGGTAGTAGTCCGCATAGGTGATGATGCCGGTGATAACAATTTTGCTGCATCTTCTTATGATTCAAAACTATGGGAAAAGATATCATCTCTATTTACCACTTCTAGTATAGAGTACAAACCCGATATACCTCTTATCTCTCCTAATCCTGCTTATGAACAGATAGTTATCAATACTAATAAATCATTTGATTCCGTCAAAATTTATGATTTACAAGGGAATATGGTCAAAGAGTCGGCGTTTACTCATGTATTAAATATCTCAGATTTACTTAGCGGTAAGTATAATTTGATACTCGAAAACGGATCCGAGAAAATAGAAGAAGAATCATTCGTAATTATAAAATGATTGCTTTACTAACTACATAAATGTTATAATTTCGACCTTTCCTTAATTAGTTTAATATATACTTATGGCTATAGGGCTTTACTTATTATATACCTATTTTAAGATAATTGTGCTTATATATAGTCTGCGCAATAGTTTCATTTCTCTCCTGTGTATTATTACGAAAAAAGAACTCAATCCAATACTGTAAATATTTACTATATTATTCTTAACTTTGATATTTGCTAGTTTGCAAAAATTTAGATTTTACTCACTCGTCATTAGCGATGAAAGTTATATTTTTTATGGAGATAAAAAAATGGAAAAGAAAAAACCACTACGCGGTAGTAGTGATAAACTGAAAGATTTATATAATACGTATGTTAAAAACGACGAAAGAGAGATAGATATCAAAAGTGAAGAAGACGAATTGACAGAAGAACAAATCAATGAGCTAGAAGCTGAAGTTTCTGTTAATGATGAATTAGAGGAAAGTGAATTAGAATTTAGAGTAGATGACCTCGAAAATCAAGTAGAGTCACTCAAAGATCAGTTATTGCGTAAAACTGCCGAAATGGAAAACTTAAGACGCAGAACTCAAAAAGAAAAAGAAGAATTAGTAAAGTATGCGAATGAAAGACTAATAATGAATTTACTTGATATACCAGACGACTTGTCTAATGCGCTCCAAGCAGCAAAGCAAGATAATAGCAGTAAAGAATCTGTTATACAAGGTATTGAGATGATTCATAATAAAGCCTTCAGATTGTTCGAAAATGCAGGGTTGCAACCTATGACTATAGAGTCTGGTGCCGAATTTGACGTCGAATTTCACGAAGCGCTTATGCAGCAGCCGTCAGAGGAAGTTCCTGAGGGGCATATAATAGCTGTGATTCAACCTGGATATTTGCTTAATGATAAAGTAATTCGCCACGCGAAAGTTGTAACATCATCTGGTTCTGCAGAATAATAAATAAGTGAGAAAATGAGCGAAAAAAGAGATTATTACGAAGTACTAGAAGTATCAAAGAACGCTGACAAAACTGAAATAAAGTCAGCTTATAGAAGATTGGCTATACAGTATCATCCGGATAAAAATCCTGACAACCCTGAAGCTGAAGAAAAATTTAAAGAAGCTTCGGAGGCTTACGATGTACTCTCAAACGAAGAAAAACGTGCTAGATATGATCGATATGGTCATCAAGGCATGCGTGGAGCTGGAGGAGGACAACCTGGATTTTCCAATGTAGAGGATATATTCTCAAACTTTGGTGATATATTTGGTGGCTCTATCTTCGAAGAAATATTTGGTGGCAATGGTGGGCAAAGAGGCCAAGGCCGTAGACGTGACGAGAGAGGTGCAGACCTTAAGATAAAAATGCCTTTGACTTTAGAAGAAATAGCAACTGGGGTAGAAAAGACAATAAAAGTTAAGAAATATAATTCTTGTAGTGATTGTTCTGGTAGCGGAGCTAAAGGTGGAAGTAGTGGATTCAAGACTTGTCAGACTTGTCAAGGTCAGGGTCAAGTAAAGCAAGTAAGTCGATCTATGTTTGGTCAATTTGTCAATATACAATCGTGTCCAAATTGTCATGGTAGCGGACAGATGATTACAGATACGTGTAATACTTGCGAAGGTGAGGGTAGAGTGCGTGATGAAGAAAAAATATCCGTTGAGATACCCGCTGGTGTAGAGGAAGGTAATTATTTGACAATAGCTAGAAAAGGACACGCAGGCCGTAGAGGTGGATCACATGGCGATTTGATAGTTATCATAGAAGAAAAAGAGCATAAATACTTAACTAGAGACGGTGAAAACGTTATCTATAAGTTACAAATTAGTTTTCCAGATGCTGCATTAGGTGTTAAAGTTGAAGTGCCGACATTATACGGAGCCGAAAAAGTTGACATAAAATCTGGTATCCAACCTGGTGAGACCGTAATAATGAAAAATAAAGGACTACCAAGACTAAATTCGTATAGGAAAGGTGATCAGATTATAATAGCTGATATATATGTACCTAAAAAAGTTTCTGGTGATGAAAAATCTCTCTTGAAAAAGTTGAAAGAAAGTGATAATTTTAAACCTAATAATGATGGCAAAGGTTTTTTTGAAAAAGTAAAAGGTGCATTTTTCTAAATCATGAACTTAGCTAAGTATATAGCAAAAATACAGACTGTCTTCGGAGCATCCAAATTCGAAGTGATGTTTGTTTCACTTATACTAGCTGGTCTGACTATCGGGCAATTTGTAAATTTGGAAAAAAGAGAGGACCTTAGCGTATTGACAAAGGAACTGGAGTCCTATAATTCGGCTATGCAGACTTCCTTTATCGGTATTGATAATGAAGGAAATGTGAACGAAGATTTGGCACTTGGTGATACTGTTATCAAAAAGAAAAATAAGTTCCCAGAGAAGAAGGAAGAAGAAAAAATAGTTGGTAAAATTAATATCAACACAGCATCGAAAGTGCAATTGATGAAACTAAAAGGAATAGGGGAGAAAACGGCTCAAAAGATAATTGATTATAGAGCCAAAACACCTTTCATCACCATAGAAGATATACAAAATGTCAAGGGCATCGGGCCAAAAAAATTTGAAAGTATGAGAGAACATATAACTGTTTAAATAAGGAATAATTATGAAAAAGACTGGTTTTTATAATCAACACAAAGAATTAAATGCTAAGATGGTCAGCTTTGCTGGATTCGAAATGCCGATACAATATCCGAAAGGTATTATACACGAGCATAAGTTGGTGAGAAATTCTGTAGGTGTGTTTGATGTCACTCACATGGGTGAGTTCTTTGTACAAGGACCAGAAGCTCTAGCATTAGTTCAAAAACTGATCACGAATGATGCTTCCAAATTAGAAATCGGTCAAGTATTATACACGGCTATGTGCTACGAAGATGGCGGAATAGTAGATGATTTATTGACATACAAGATTGCTGAAGACCACTACTTACTAGTTGTAAATGGCTCGAATGTAGATAAAGATTATGCTTGGGTAGAGAAAAACGCTGCTGAATTCGATTGTGAAATCAGAAATGAGTCAGATGAGTATTTGCTACTAGCTGTTCAAGGACCAAAATCAAAAGACACAATCAAGAAATTGACTGATTGCAATCTTGATGATATGGAATTCTACCGCTTTGCTTATGATCAAACATTGGCGGGTGTACCTGCTATAGTGTCTAGAACGGGTTACACTGGTGAGCTAGGCTATGAGCTATATTTCAAAGGTGGCGAGGCAGAAGCTAAAAAAGTATGGGATGCTATTATGGAAGCTGGAGCTGAGTTCGGAATAGAAGCAGTAGGCCTTGGCTGCCGTGATACTCTTAGATTAGAGAAAGGATATGCACTATATGGCAATGATATAACACAAGACACTAATCCTATAGAAGCAGGTCTTGGTTGGATAACTAAACTTGCTAAAGATGATTTCAATGGTAAATCTGTATTGGAAAAAGTAAAAGCTGATAATCCTGATCGCCGTTTAGTTGGATTCGAAGTAACTGCTGATAGATTTATTGCTCGTCAAGGATATAAGATATTCAAAGGTGAAGAAGAAATCGGTTACGTAACAAGCGGTAACCTATCTCCATCATTAGATAAACCAATCGGTATGGGATATGTAAAATGGGACTACAAAGACCCAGAAACAGAAATCGAAATAGAAGCTAGAGGCAAACGCTTCCCTGCAACAGTTAAGAAAATGCCTTTGATATAAGTATAGCTTACAAAAAAGATAAGATTAATGAATCCGAATTTCAATTAGAAGTTCGGATTTTTTTTGTGATTTATAACTTCAGTTTCCGCCATTCTAACAACCTTTAGCATATTTTTAGCCAATTTGGAACAAGACTAAATCTTGATAATAAATTAATAATTGTTTAAATAGCTTTATAATCAGCATTATTGCATAAGTTACAAGGGTATCACCTAATTAGTTGGTTTTATGGCACGGTTATTTACTACTAATTTTGTTGGAAAACTTTGTAATGAACTAATGTATAGATATATTAATTCCGATAAACTAACTACAATCAAAAAATAATTGGGATTCTAATGGCTGACGATTTAGAAACACAAGACGTAAAAGACGAAAAAGAGAAGAAAGAGAAAAAGGGTTCTCCCCTTAAGATGATTTTGCTTATAGTTGGGATTCTCGTTGTAAACGCTATAATAGTAATAGGTGTGGTTAAATTCTTCTTCGCAGATGCTGGACACGATGAACACCCTAAAGAAGCTAAAACAGAAGAACTAGCACATAATGAGAAAGACGAATTTGCAGAGTTCAAAAATCCGGAAGAAACTTTTTTCGAAACAGAAAACCAAAGAAAGATATTGAGTACAGGTCGTATAACTACTAATCCTGCTAACTCAATTAAGAAATTTATAATTGTAAATTTGGGGTTAGAGTATAGAATAAAACCAGATTTGCCAGAAGAAGAATTTGATATGGAAAAACCACTAATGCAGAAGTTGATGATACGTCTCAAAGCTAAAATCACAGATCGCATTGGTAGTATGAGGGTAGAGGAGTTGGTAAGACAAAGATCTGAACTTACAACCCTATTCAAAGAGGATTTGCAAGAGATTTTCAATGAAAATCAGATGTTCCTACGCGAAGTATATCTGAACGAATTTTTGATACAATAATAAAAGACTAATGTCACAATCACTAACACAAAAAGAGATAGATAGGCTACTGAATGATATGTCATCTGGAGCTCTGAGCATAGACCAAATATTGGAAGGTGCTAAGAGAAAATCTGAGGTGATGAACTATGATTTCAGAAGACCTAATAGAATATCGAAGAATCAAATACGGTTCTTACAGAATATTCATGAGACTTTCTCCGAAGTGTTTGGCTATTATCTAGTTTCAAAATTACAGACCATTGTGTCAGTTGATTTGACAGCTGTTGATCAACTATTCTATTCCGAATTTATACTTTCAGTCAACACTCCTGGTTGTTTATATATCTTCGATATTGATGGAACCGAAGGATCAGGAATACTTGAGATTAGTCCAAATTTGGCGCTTAATTTAGTTGAGCGTATGTTGGGAGGAAATGCTGAAACTCAGCAAAAACCAAGGTCTATCACTCCTATAGAGCAAGCAGTATTACGCAATCTTATCGAGCATCTTTTCTCTGATATGAGCGATGCTTGGGATGTAATAGGTGGTATGAAATTTAAGCTGAACCGTATGGAGTCTGAAGCAGATTTCGTACAAATAGCTCCAGCATCGGAAATAGTAATAGTGCTATCTTTCGATGTTCATATCGGGCAAAACTCATATTCTATGACGCTTTGTTACCCAACTTTTTCGTTGGAGGATAAGTTAAATAAACTTAATGTACAAACGATGGCTACTAGCTCTATCGGTGCTAACAAAGCGAAAGGAGCAAATGCCGCAGATAATATCAAGAAACAGATGGAGAAGACATTTCTACCAATATCTGTTGAACTTGGACAATCTTCTATTACAGTAGCTGACTTATTGAAGTTAGAAGTTGGTGATATGATTATGAGTACCAGAAGAATAAATGAAGACGTTGAAATATCGATATCTGGACAGAAGAAGCTGACTGGAAAAATCGGAAATGTAGAAGGAAAAAAAGCCGTTAAAGTAACGGGAAAAATAAGAAATGAAGACATTATAGATCCAAATGTTTATTATTACGAGGAGAGTTAGACATGGCTATGTCACAAGATGAAATAGATGAGCTAATGAAAAGTGGTGAAGTCAAGGAAGAGAAATCGCCTGAAGATGAACTGCTAGAAGATTCGGCTCCAAAAGAAGAAGAAAGGGCTGCTGAAAAGAGTCAAGATTATGCGACGCTCGATCCTAAGCTAGAGTTGCTTTATGATTTATCTTTACCTGTATCTATAGAGCTAGGTAGGACTAATATGTTGATCAGAGATATTCTGAAACTTGGCCGTGGTTCGGTTATAGAATTCGACAAATTAGTAAGCGAACCTGTTGATATATTGGTAAATGGCAAGAAAGTTGCTGCAGGTGAAGTAGTAGTTGTAGATAAGCACTTTGGTATCCGTATAACTACATTAGTTGATCCATCGGAAAGAATCAAAGGTATTAAGAAGTAATGTTCGATTCGCAGTTATATTCTTCGTTTTTTACTCTTATGGGTATAGTCGCATTCCTCGGTGTGCTATATCTATTTGTGAAGCGATATGCCAAATCTAAAACTGCACTCAAAGGTATGAATATCAAGATACACGAGCGAGTAGCTGTATTCCCCAAAGGGCATCTAATAATTACTGAAATCTCGGGTAAATACTACTTACTAGGTGCCACTGAGCAAAGTATAAATATCCTAAAAGAACTAGAAATAGACGAAGTTCCAAACGAAATGCAGAAGCTAAATATATCTGCTATCAAAGACCCAGAGGATTTATCATTCAAATCATTCATCAAATCTACTATAAAGTCGAAGCATATTAACTAGAACACAACCAACACAATAACCAACTCACCACTAAAGTAATAAATCTCATTGCAAAATTTCTTATTATTCCTTATTATTATACAAATAGGATAATGAAAATAGGAATTAAGTTATGTTTAGTAATACATTTGTAATGCTTGCTCTACAGATCAATTTCAATGAAGCTTATGAATCAGAGGTATAGAGATGTGTAGAATCATTGTTCTAATATTGCTAATACCTTTTATTCTAAGTGCACAATCTTTCAAAGTATTTGACATAGATACAAATGATTATCCTTTAATGAAAGCAAAATTCTATTCCCAAGACATTGATGGGAAACAATTGCTTAATTACTCTCCTAATGACTTCGAAATAACCGAGAATGGTGAGCCAAGAAAAGTGATTAGTGTGAGTTGTCCCGAAATAACAGAAGAACCTATTTCATTAGTATTAGCGATAGATATTTCGGGCTCTATGAGTGGGGAAGGAATAATAAGATTAAAAGAATCAATAAAAGATTTTATCGATTATATTCCTAATAATGGAAGTGAATTAGCTATAATAGCATTTAATACTGAAAATTATTTTGTCAGTGATTTCTCAACAAACAAGGCACAATTAAAACTAAAAGTAGAAAATCTAAATGTAGATGGCGGAACTGATTTCAATGCAGCCTTTATAAAACCTATTGCAGGAGCTTTATTAACTATAAATAATTCTAAATTCCAAAAGCGAGGTATTGTAATAGTTACAGATGGTCTTGCTAAAGGGAATGAAGCTGAAATAATCAAAACTGCTAAAAGTCAAAACACAAAAATATATTCATTAATAATCAATTATTCAGCACCCATTATTTTAGAAAATATATCAAATGAAACTGGTGGTAAAATCTTTAATAATGTTATTACAAGACAAGAGTTTATAGAATCTTTTATTCATACTTCTAATGATTTGCAAAATGGACCTTGTGAAATAGTTTGGAATGGATCTAATCAATGTAAAAAAATAGTAGAAATATCTATAAAGAACAAACAAACTGATTTAGTTGAAAGTCACATTTTGTTACTTGGAGATGATAGACTAGTAAAAATAGTTAGTAGTAATTATTTCTTAAGTTTTGGATTTACTAATATAGGCGAGTATAGAGATACGACTATAACACTAAATGCGAGAAACTCTGATCATATAGTTTCAGATATAAAAATTGAACCCAATATGGGTTATTATGAAATTATAACCCCCCTACCACTAGTGATAAAAGAAGATGAGGATATCGAACTAATAATCCGCTATAATTCTAGTGATTTCCTCACTAAATATGCAAAATTGACTTTAATTACAGATTACTGTGATATTAATATAGGACTTTTATCAGGAATTAAAACTAAAAAGATTTCTACTAAAACGTTGGAGCTAATTCATCCGAATGGAGGTGAAGTATTTATTGCTGGCTCTGATACTGTTGTTACTTGGAGAGGGATATCAGAAAGTGAGAAAGTTAATATTAGTTTTAGTCCCGACAATGGTGAAAATTGGGTTCCTATTTCAGATTCATCGAATAATTTATCTTATAATTGGACCTTACCAAATATTTCTTCAGATAGCTGTTTAGTAGTAATAGAACAATATTTAGGTGAAATAGATAGAGATAAGTTAGTTGGCGATATCTTATGGTCTAAAACATATGGTGGGAGTTTAAGCGATATCCCCTCATCAATAATAGAGACTAATGGAAGTGGTTATATTATGGCAGGGATGAGTAATTCAATAACTAGGGAACTTGGCGAAACAGATAACAGAGGGGGGCTAGATTCATGGATAACAAGAATAAATGAAAAAGGCGAAATTATATGGTCTAACAACTATGGCGGTACTGAAAAAGATTATGCAACTTCATTGTTAAATTCTATTCATGGCGGTTATATAATCTTGGGAGGAAGTAATTCAAATGATAAAGATTTAGAAATTCCAGGTAATAAGGGTTCTGAAGATGTCTGGATTTATAAGCTAACTGAAGATGGAGATTTGATTTGGTCTCAAACATTTGGTGGTAAAAAGTTTGATTATGCTAGTTCTATTATTGAAACAGTTAGTGGTGATTTAATTGTAGTGGGTTATAGTTATTCGACGGATGGTGATTTAAGCTTAGCTGGAAATGAAGGGCTATCAGATATTTGGATTTTCAAATTAGACAAAGATGGTAATATTAAATGGTCTAAAACTTTCGGAGGTACAAAAGAAGATTATGCTTCATTTATCATTGAAACTGAATTAGGTAGCTTAATTTTAGTAGGTAGTACGCAATCTACTGATTTTAATTTTAAAAATTTAAATGACATAAATGACGCTTTAATAATGAGTTTGACTTCTGAAGGTGATATTGAATGGACAAAATTCTATGGTGGTACTAAATCAGACAGTTTGATTTCTATTATTAACACGGCTGACGGTGGTTATTTATTAAACGGAATTAGTCAATCAAGTGATGGTGACTTAGCTGGTACAATGAATAGAAGCAATTATGATTACTGGTTCTTTAAAATAGATTACTTCGGGGAAATAATATGGTCTAAAAATTACGGAACTTGGAGCTCCGAATATACAACTTCTATTGCGCAAACTTTAGAAGGTAAGTATATTATTACAGGTTATACCAATTCAGCAGTTGGGGTTATTGATGGTGTGTTTGGTAAGGGTAGTTATGATATTCATGTATTAGGTCTAAGTGATTTGGGTGATATAGAATGGACTAAAGCTTATGGTGGTTCAGGTGCAGATTATTCAACAAATATATTGGAAAACTCAAAAGGTAATATTGTTGTTCTAGGGATTAGTAGCTCTGAAGATGGTGATTTGGTTAAGTATCAAAACAAAGGAGCTGTTTTCTCATGGCTTTTAGAGTTATCCTCTGGACCATCTGTTCCATTCCAATCAGACACTTCGGATGCCGTATTTTCGATTATTATGCCTGAGCCAGTAATACAGAATAATGATATTGATATGGGGGAGATGATAGTTGGAAGTACAAAAGATACTATTGCTTCTTCGGTTATTTGCAATATTGGTGATGCGCCTCTGCATGTTCTGGGAGTAGAAATAACGGGTGGTGACACTGGTGATTTTATTATTCTTCGCGGTGCTGGCGATTTCTATTTAGAGAAGGATTCGTGTCAGGATATGATGTTTGAGTTCACGCCATCTGCTTTAGGCAACAGAACAGTCGTTGCTACTATCAGAACTACTATTGGTGATTTTATAGATACAATACTAATACATGGAGTTGGGATAAATAGCATTTTAGAAGCAAATACGACTTTAGTTAACTTTGGTGTGTTCGAGCTTGGGAACGGCAAAGATACAATTGTCGCTCTGGTAAAAAATGTTGGGAATAAGGATATATTGATAACAGATACTAGAATAAGTGGTCCTGACTTAGAGCAATTCACATTAAAAACTTCTCCAACTAATTATATAATTAAAGCAGGAGATGAAAAAGAATTTAATCTAAACTATACAGCACGTTATGGGGGAAGGACTTCATCTATATTAGAGATGCATTATGATGGTGTCGGTTCACCTCTTCGCTCAATGCTATTCGCTGAGGGAGTTGGAGGTGTAGTTTATCCATCTATGCAAGATGCGTATGTGGGGGAGGTAGTAGATTTGAAAATATTCCTTGATAAAATCAAACCCGAAGGAATAAGTAAAATTGCTACAAATTTTATATCAACTGTTAGCTATAATTCAACTCTTCTTGCTCCTTTAGATAAGTCAATACCTGTGACTACTAGAGGCGATAAATCCTATATAGGATATTCAGGAGCTCTCGGTGGTGTTAACCAAATAGCGGCAATCCCTATGAAAGTAGGATTAGGTACAGCAGTGAAAAGTGGATTAGTAATCACAGAGTTCCAACTGTATGATGACAATGGTGATTCGGTGGACTACGAAATAGAACCTGGTGTTGGTGAGTTTAATGTACTTGGTATCTGTGAAGAAGGTGGTTTGCGATTAATCAACCCTAATGGTCAAGCGGTTGAGTTGATTGTAACAACAGACGGACTTAATAACAATGCAAGGATCAATCTAACATTAATTGAATCTGGTCAAACTGACCTAATTCTATTCGACCAAATTGGTAACAAAGTAGAGAACATTTACTCAGGAACACCTAATGCCGGTCAACAAGAACTCAACCTAGATCTTAGCAAATACACAAACGGCCGATATTATATAAAGCTAACAACCCCGACAATTAATAAGACAGAGATTATCGAAGTAGTTAGATAGATATACAATTGTAGGATTAATTTATATGCAATTTTACTATAAACGACTGCTCTAACTTTTATATAGTCTCTTACAACTCTACTTTTTCTTGAACTGGAATATAAACTAGTAAGAGCTCATCTACCTACTCTAATACGAATAAATAGTTAATGACTCAAGACTTTAATTTGTAAAAAAAAGGGTTGCTTAAATTAATAAGCAACCCTCTAGTATCTATACTAATGCTGACTTAGTGTGAGCATCCACAAGTGTGTGAGTTAGTTGGGTTGTTGAATACAAAACCGCTACCATGTGGTCCATCTACATAATCCAAAGTTACACCTTGGATATAGAATAAACTATGGTCATCAGTTACAATACTCAATTTACCTGCTTCTAACACAACATCATTTTCATTTACTTCTGAGTCAAAACCCAAAGAGTAATTCATTCCAGAGCAACCACCGCTGCTAGTGCTAATTCTTAATTTGAAATCAGCTGGAATCTCGTTTTCCACTTTGATTTTTTCTATTATTTCTAACGCATTGTTTGAAATGATAAATTCGTCTTGCTCTTCTGTTCCTGTGATCATTGTTGGTACTTTTACAAAGTCAACATTCTCTAGTACTTCAGACATTTTATCACCTCCTTTAAATTAATTAATAAATTTTTTTCTTTTTAATAGTGACTAATATTAGTCTCAAATATTATAATTGCAATAACAAACTTAAAAATTATCGTCGTAATCTACAACAACATTATTAGTTAATGCGTGAGATGTACACGTCAAGACAAATCCTTCTTCCATTTCTTCCTCAGAAAGAGCATCATCTGCTTCCATCTCTACTTTACCACCTTTGAGTTTTGCTCTACAAGTAGAGCAAGCACCTATCTGACAACTAAATGGTGGGTCTATACCTGCCTTTATACCCGCTACTAGTATAGTATCACCATCGGCTATATCTATCTCGTGTTCTTCTCCGTAAAGAATCACTTTTACTTTTTCTACTTTCTCGTCAGGAGCGTGAGTCTCGTGGTGTTTTACAACCTCAGTGCCCTCATTTTCAGCTACTGTGAAAGATTCTTTGTGTATTTTCTTTTTATCTATATTTAGTTCTAGCAGTGCCGCCTCTATTTCTTTCATCATGCCACCTGGGCCACACATGAAATATTCTGCATTCGCAATTATAGAAGGATCTAGTAACTTAACTATTCCCAAGCAACGTTGTTTGTCTATACGACCTTCGGTGTGCTCTATCCCTTTGTTCATTGGCTTACTGAGTTGATGTATGACTGTAAGTCTATCAACGAATTTTTCCTTCAAGTCAATCAAAGCATCTCTGAATATTATAGTCTCTTCATTTGAGTTAGCATATACAAGGATTACTTTACTTTGCTTTTCAGTGTATAACACAGATTTAAGAATAGAGATTATAGGTGTAATACCACTACCACCTGCGAACAAAATATATGTTTTCTTATTATTTTCATCAAGGTCTATTGTAAAGTTTCCCAAAGGAGGCATCACATCAATTGTATCGCCAACTTTTAGTCTGCTATTAATATAGGGAGAGACCTCTCCACCAACAACTTTCTTGACAGTAACAGCAAGATAATCGTCGGCAACTGGACTAGTACAAATTGAGTAGGCACGTCTTTCATCTTTACCATCGAAAAAGAATCGTAGTGTTAGGTATTGACCATGTTTGTATTTGAATTCATCTTTTAAATTTGAGGGGATCTCAAACGATATTGTTGTTGCGTCTTCCGTTTCCCTTACTATATTGCTTACGTTTAGCTTGTGAAATTGTATTGCCATTAAGCTTCTAAATTTTAATTTATAATTATAAAAATCCTAGTTCTAACTTAGCTTCATCGCTCATCATTGAGATATCCCAAGGTGGATCGAATGTCAAAATTGCTTTTACATCGACAACTTCCTCTAGCTCCATTATTTTCATTTCCACATCACGCGGTATAGAGTCCGCAACAGGGCAATTTGGAGCAGTTAGTGTCATTATAACAACTACTTCACGATTTTCGGCTACAGTTATATCATATATCAAACCTAGCTCAACTATGTTGACCGGTATTTCAGGGTCGAAGACTTCCTTGAGCTTTTCGTAAGCTTTTTCTTCTATTTCTTCTAACACATCTTTAGTTACACTTTCCATAATACAAATCTACGAATAAATAATTAGATTAATTCTACTTTCCATAACGAACGAGTTTATAGGCTGTTGTTTATATAGGACTAAAATTGACTACTTTTTTTTATTTACCTGCAAAAGCAATTGCGTAATACTTCATTTGTTTTATCATAGCCAGTAATCCATTAGACCTTGTTGGTGATAAGTGCTCTTTGAGCCCTATCTTATCAACAAAGTATAGCTCCTCTCTCGCAACAGTTTCAGGCTTTTCACCGTTGACTACTCTTATTAGTAAGGCGATTATTCCCTTTGTAATAAGTGCATCACTGTCAGCTTTGAACTTCATATTTCCTTCGGAGTCAGTTTCAGCTACTAACCACACACGAGATTGACAACCTCTTATTAGGTTTTCTTCTCTCTTATCTCGCTCTTCTATTAATTCTAGTCCTTTGCCTAGGTCTATTATATAAGCGTATTTGTCCATCCAATCTTCGAAGAATGAGAACTCTGATATTATTTCGTCTTGCTTTTCTTTGATATCCATATTACAAAATTATCATTTGTGGATACAAAGTAAAAATTTAAGCGAAATAAAGTTTGTTTGTTTAGCTTAAGTGTAAATAAAGACTTAAAAAAGCATTTTATAGATTAATAAAAAAATAGATTGTTTTTATCAAACAATCTATTTTTATAATTTATATGGCTATTAAAAATTCTAATTAAAGAATAGCCCAAGGTAAAATATCAATTTTTGCTTTTTTACCATTTATTGTTTCTAATTCTATACCAACTAAACCAAATTTATGATTAGTATAATACGATATAGTTTTTAGTAATGGATCGTTCGGTTGTGTCTCTACTACTTTAGTTACTTTGATATTGAAAAAGCCCAAAGGATAGTCATCGTCTGTTGATTTCGAAACTACTTCTCTTACATATGTAGTTCCTTCGTCGGTAGTGAAGGTATATTTGTCACCTACATTAGCACTATACTTTATCAAAGTAAAAGGTTTATTAGTATTCCCTTTGCTATATACGAAATCTTGTATTCCTTGGTCAGTTGCTTTTACTTTAATCTCAGTAGTTATTGTTATTCTTTCCATATTACTTGTATCCAGCTGAGCATCAAATCTTTTTAAGAAATGATTAACTATTTCTCTTTTAGTTTCTTCTGCCAATTCCTGAATACCTAACAAAGTATCTACATCAATCATAGTTGATTCACTAACTACAAATTTTGCACTCAAAGTCGTTATACCATTTATTCTACTTTTAACGACTACACTATCCTCGACATTACTCAATACACCTTTAGTGTCACCTTCAAATTCCAAGTAAATACCGAACTCACTACCCACCTCTGTTGCTTCTAGGTTAGTATCACCTTCGAGTACATTTGGGTCTGTACTACTATCATCAGAACAGGACACAAAAGCCATAATCCCAAATGCTAACGCTATTGCAAAAATATATTTCTTCATTCTTCACCCTTATAAAATTTTGAAAAAAACTAATTCATTTCCATATAATAAGACGTTTTTATCTTAAATATAGTTTCAAATCTTTTTATTATTTCTTAAAAATCAGTTTTATAGTTTTATAAATGTTCTTGTAAATCTAGTGTTATTAGCATTTACTACTAGATAATAGACACCACTATACAAAGAGGCTACGTCTATTTTATTAACAATATAATTGGTCGTAGTTGACAATAACTCTCGCCCAGCTAGATTATATATTTTGATGTCAGTTATTTCGATATTTATATTTTTTTTCAAAGTTATAATATCTGTTATTGGATTTGGGTAGATATTAAATGCTATGTCTTCAGTATCATCTATAGAACTGATTGTATCAAAAGTTGCGAGATTGAATAAAGTGGATATGACTAGTTTACTTATTTGATAGTGGTAATCTAAACTCATTACAGCTATTCTATCATTAGAACTATGATATGTCGGGTTAAAATCATTGTTATAAAAACCCTCAGTAATAAAAATTGCCGGGTAGCTATTTCTCCAAAATGAATTATGATCACTTCTATCAGTTCCAGGTATTTGTATAGATTCTTGTAAGTCCAATTCACTTTCATCTAAAACTTGTGATAACATATCAGATAATCGGTCATTAATCGAATTAGTACCTACGTGTACTTCGAACAAGTAATCACCATTTCCATCGTAGCCAATCATATCTAAATTCAAAACACCAACTATATTTTCGTTATTTTTCTTAGCAATATCCGAATAAAAATAACTACCAATTAGTCCTTTTTCTTCTTCATCCCATAATGCATATATTATAGTATATTCGAATTTGTATTTGGATAATATTCTAGCTGCTTCTATTACAGCAGAGGTACCGCTTGCATTATCATCTGAACAAAAATCATCTACGGAGTCATAATGAGCACATATTATAAATGATGAATCTGGATATTTTGTTCCTTTTTGTGTAGCAATAACGTTGTAACCACTTGGTCGATAGTTAACTATTTCAGTTTCTAAACCAAATCCATTTAATTTTTGCTCTAGATGTAGTCTAGTGATTTCTTTACCTAGATTAGTATTTCTATTAGGTATAGTTCCTATGATATCTGTAGGCTTTTCACCAGTTAGTACTTCTAATGAAAGCAAGAGTGTATCAGAATTTACCTCATCCATTATAGATTGGGTTGTCTGAGAAAACAAAGAATAAGCTAGTAATACAAAAAGGATTGAGGTAATTATTAATTTCATCTAAATAATTTCAATTTTTAATATTTTAATCGGTAAGATAAGGAAAAAACTAAGTTCTATAATTATATAAAAAATATATATTCAAGTTAATTACTGTAA
Source organism: Chlorobiota bacterium (assembly GCA_041595255.1). Lineage (GTDB taxonomy): Bacteria > Bacteroidota > Ignavibacteria > Kapaibacteriales > UBA2268 > PGYR01. The sequence goes on along the minus strand of JBFHKR010000020.1, from coordinate 10,157 downwards.
AATTTTTTTTAAATCTTTTACATAAATATCAGGATTGATAGTATGAGTTCTCTGATAAATTTTGATTGATAACACTATAAGCTCTGAAACTCCTAACATAGTGAGGATAAAGATAATATTACCTACAATGTTTTCTTTAATAATAAAGGACAATAAACCTATAATAGCTATGAAAATATATGCTAATATCCTAAATCCAATTACTAATGATTTTTTATCGGTTTCTGTATAAATTACATTTAGATTTATTCTATTATCTTCTATTTTTCCTTTGATGTTTACCCATTCACTCATCGAGTTAAGGTTGAAAGTATTAGCGTTAAAAGTTCCATAATACTTTTTATTTTTAATCATATTTTTCACAGATGCTTTATCTGATGTGACAGATTTTAAACGATTGATTGCTTCATCTACATCAACTTTAATAGGAAAACTGTATTCATTAGTTACTCTCATTTACGAATATAAAAAAAACCGATTTCCTGTAAAAGAAATCGGCTTTTGAATTATAGTTAATGCTTGGTCTCTTATTGTTGCAGTAACTGCAAGAATGCTTGTGGATTCTGGTTCGCTTGCGAAAGCGAAGTCAGAGATGTTTGCTGTAAGAACTGTGCCTTGATCAGAGACAATTGTTCCATAGCGACATCTGCGTCCTCAAGACGAGAGATTGCTGCATTGTAGTTGGTTACTTGTTCTTCTATCAACGAACTTTGAGAATCTAGTCTGTTAGCTATACCACCGACGAAAGCCGCTGTTTTACTCACATTATTCAATGCTTCTGTTAACGATGTCAAAGTGACATTGATAACCGAATCCGCAAAGATTCCTAAATCCGTATCATTTACAGAGTTCAAGCTAGATAAATCTAGACCTGTAATACCTGCAAAATTAGACGTAGTAATTGAGTTCAAGTCGAAGTTATTACTTTCAACGTTGAATTCGGGGTTACTAGTTGATAGATTGACTGCCATAGAAAGCAGGTCATTACTTGCGTTAGTTGCAATATAGAAATTAACGCTGTAAGTACCGTCCAATAGCTGTCTGCCACCAAATACCGTCGAGTCAACAACAGTTTGTATCTGTTGTGCCATTCTCCAAGCTGCTTTAGCAAGTGCGATTTTCTCATCCGTTCCCATCGCTCCTGAAGCAGCACCTGAAGTACTATCCTTAATTAGAGTTATCAATTCACTGATATTATCAAGTGAATCCATAGCAATATTAGTGATATTTTTGGCATCGCCAACCACTTTCAGTGAAGCTTTTAGGGCACCGTTTCTTGCCTGTAAAGCTCTTGAAGTGATGTAAGCCGCAACGTCATCCGATGCGTTGTTGATCCGTTTACCTGTCGAGAGTCTTAGTTGCCTTAAAGAAATCTCTAAACCTGATTTTTTCAAAGAATTATAAGCATTCTCCGCAGGTATATTCGTAACTATTCTGGCGCTCTCACTAGATGCAAAAGGCATATTAACCTCTTATATATTAGTGAAAATATTATTAATTATATCGAACAAATTTTCTTATTCTAACAACCGTAAATACGATTGAGGCGATACATTGGCTTGCGAAAGCGATTGCAGTGCAGTCTGTTGCATAAATTGTCTTTTGACAATCTCCAATTGTTCTCTTGCCACATCAGCATCTTCTATTCTACTGATAGTATCTTTGTATCCTGTTATCTGCTCTGTCAGGAACTCTGACTGAGACTCTAATCTTTTGCTAAACCCACCTACATAAGATGCGGTGTTTGTTATATTATCCAATGCCTCTGATAAACTAGCCATTGTAGTAGCTATTTTATCGTCTGAGAATATACCAAGACTATTAGAATCTGTCTGATTAAGCTCACGTAAATCTAATCCCGAGACTCCTGCAAAGTTTGTAATCCCCATAGCATTAACATCGAAGATACCTGATTCAGTATTGAAATTCGGGTTTGCCGTTCCCATATCAATTGATAGAGTTTGCAAACTATTCGATGCATTAACTGAGATTACAAAATTAGCTGAGAATGTCCCATCTATTAGACTTCTTCCTCCAAATACTGAGCTATCTACGATAGTTTGAATTTGTGAGGCCAATCTGTAAGCCGCTTTTGAAAGAGCAATTTTTTCGTCTGTCCCTTGTATCCCACTCGCAGCTTGAGCTGTCGAATCTTTTATCTCAGTAACCAGATCAGCGATGTTATCAAGCGATTCTAATATAATATTGACAACATTGCCAGCATCAGCTACTGCTTGGTAAGCAGACTGTAAAGTACTATTTCGGGATTGCAATATTCTGGAGGTCGGGTAATTGGCAATATCATCTGAAGCATTATTTATTTGCTTTCCTGTTGATAGATTCAATTGATGTTTATTTAACTTCAATGTTGAATCTCTCAACGCTTTTAGATGACTCGCTGCCGGTGTATTACTGCTAATCCTTGCACTATTGCCCACCGAAAAAGGCATATTCACCTCCATGTGAATATTTTCTTCCTAAAATCTTTCTTCCTACTATGTCTTTTACAATGCTTGTGCCAAAAAATATATTCTTCGTTCGACTTGACTTAATTGAGAAATTTCGGATAACTCGAAAACAGCCATTATCAGAGGAGTTAGGACATATCGTCTATAGCGTAAAAATGCACTTAAAAAACTTTTCATTATCGATTCTGATAGAAAATATGTAATTTTGAGAAATGAGAAATTCTGCAAAAAGAAAGGATAGTATTCAATAAAATATTTTATTGGTTAATATTATACAATGACTAATAAACAAAACAATACTAACAGTATCATAAAACCGGAAATTTTAATCCAAGCTTATAAGCAGGGATATTTCCCTATGGCTGACCATAAACATGGTGATATATACTGGCATTGTCCTGACCCCAGAGCGGTTATTCCTCTAGATAGTCCTAAAAAACCAAAGTCACTCCGACGCTCAGAAGAAAAGTATGAGTTTGAATATAGAATCGATACTTGTTTTCGTACTGTAATGGAAAAATGTTCTGAGAGAGAAGATACATGGATTTCAGAAGAAATCATAGAAACATATATGCAGTTACACTATTTGGGTATGGCGCACTCTGTTGAAACTTTTGAAGATGATATACTAGTTGGCGGACTTTACGGAGTTTCTATCGGAGGTGCATTCTTTGGAGAATCTATGTTCAACAATGTAACTGACGCGAGCAAAGGTGCATTTTTCTATTTGATAGAAAGGTTGAAAAAAAGAAATTTCTTATTACTCGATTCGCAATATATTAACCCATTTACCAAACAACTAGGCGCTATAGAAGTATCGTACTCTGATTATACTAAAAGATTAATTAAAGCTATAAATTTACATACTTCTTTCGTAGATTAGTTTATGAAAGCTATTTACATAATTCTCTTTTCTTTTTTGATGGTTTCTTGTAGACCTCCTTTCAATAAGGATAAATTTATTGATTGCGAAGTTACTCCACCTCAGTGCTTACCTACAGAATGGATGGGTAAAGCAATAGACACTTCTTACTACAATAATGGTAAAAACTATTATTACCAAATAAAACAAGTTGAAGGGCTAAACACAGCCAAACAGGAGTATGGGGTTTACTTAAAAGATGTAGTTTATTCTATTGGGAAAAAACAAAAAGCCACATTTGCTACAATTTCGAAAGAGAAGGAACAAAAAATTTACCATATTTATCATGGTTTTGATCAATTAACTGGTACTAAAGCCAATGATAAATTCGAAGTAGGGGAAGAACTTTTCGTAAACTACGAAGGTGATTTTGGATTTCCCGTATATATCTCGCCTAATGAATTAATAGTTTCTTCCACTCAACTTAGTAATGATAACTATCAGACTATAAGTAAAGTAGGCTTAGAGCTTCAAGAGTTGAATGCCACTATTGGTCAGTCTCGAATATATGATTCCAAATCTGAAATGATAAAAGAAATAAACACTTCTCTTGATTCTAAAAGACCACATTTGATATGGGAATCGCACCCAGCTTATGATAGTAAAAATAATATACTTTTCTTCGCATCGGATAGGGCAGGTGGGTACGGAGGTGTCGATATTTGGTATATGTATAAAAACGAAAATGGTTGGAGTACACCAATTAATTGTGGAGCAAATGTAAATACTCAATGTGATGATATTACACCATTTGTGTCACCTACTAAGAATAAACTTTACTTTAGTACAACAGGTAGAGATAATGTAGGCGGGTATGATATATTCCACCTAGATTATAATGTATTGGGAAATGAAATTAGTTTTCCTAATGCCCCGTTGAATATGGGGGCACCTGTGAATACTAAATATGACGAGTTTTCGCCAACTTTTCCCAACTATTCTGACAATTACTTTTACTATAGTTCTGATCAGGATGGTGATTTTGATATTTATGTACTTCAAAAAATATTTAAAGAGGGTAAGGATAGTTTGGAATTTGAACCCGAAGAGGAGCAAGTAGAAAAAATAGATTTTACAGTGAAGGAAGATACATTAGTTATTAATCCTACATTTAATCTGGAAGGAATTGTAAAAGATAATAGAACGAATGAACCAGTTGAAAATGTGGATGTAACAGTCAAAAGAAATCAAGAGCAAACACCTCATAAATCTACAAAAACTGATAATAAGGGCAAATACGAATTTGAATTAGAAAAAGGACACGAATACAAAGTCGAAGTAAAAAATGACACATTATTCAATGATTCTTACAAGGTATTTGTAGATAAAAAAGATACAAATACATCTATCAAAAGAGACTTGGTCTTCGATGTAGTTAAAACTGTTAGAATAAATTTCAAATATGACCAATCAGATAAACCTTATGAATTCATATTGGATAGTCTAGGAAATCAAGAAAATACTACTTGGCAAGAGGCAATTGATAATCTAGCTGAGGATATTAAAAAATCACAATCTATATTATCAAAAGTTGTAATCACTGGACATACGGACCCTGTAGCAAGTAATAGTTACAATAAGCAGTTAGCGCAAAAAAGAGCCGAGTTCGTAGTGTCTCAATTAGTGCAAAGAGGTATCCCTATTTATTTACTAATTGCTAAAAGTAAAGGCGAAACCGAAAAATTAGTTAAATTTGATAATGAATTAGAAGAACAATATCATAAACGACTTCGAAGAGTCACCCTAGAAAAAATATTTATAAAATGACACCTAGAAATTTTCTCATATTATTAATCTCAATCACTCTAGTAGTAGCAGTAGGAGTATCTATATACTTTTATTCAGTTATTTCTACTGGGCTACCTTCACTACAACAGTTGGAAAACCCCGAGCAAATGTATGCTAGCCAAATAATAAGTAGTGACGATGAGATTATCGATCATTTTTATATGCAAAGGAGAGTAAACCTTAGGTTAGACCAAATGCCTCAATCGGCTGTCGATGCATTGATCTCTACTGAGGATAGAAAATTCTATTCTCATTGGGGATTAGATTTAGATAGATTGATGAAAGCTGTAATCAAGAAAATAATAAATCCATTCAGCAGAGCCGAAGGTGCATCGACAATTACTCAACAACTTGCGAGAAACTTATTTCTTGATTTATCTAGAAACGTAGAAAGAAAAATCAGAGAAGCTGCAGTTACAGTAAAAATAGAAGATACTTATACTAAAGATGAAATACTGGAGATGTACCTCAACACTGTAAATTTTGGGCGAGGCTCTTATGGTATCAGTGTAGCATCACGCACCTTCTTTGATAAGGAAGCTAAGGATTTGACAATTGCAGAATCTGCTTACCTAATAGGACTATTGAAAGCTCCGTCTAGATACGATGTACGAACTGATTATGACCGCGCACTAAGAAGAAGAAATCTAGTTTTATCTATGATGCTTTCGCAAGAAAAAATTTCATATTCCGAGTACGAAAAAGCAATAGAAACCCCAATCGAGGTTCGTGAAGGGAACGCAGGTTCAGTTACGGAATCTATGTTAGCTCCTCACTTCGTAGAATCTATTCGCCAAAATTATTCACCTTTTTTGAAAGATAAAGATTATGACCTTTATAAGGACGGTCTTTTAATATATACAACTCTTAATGAAAAAATACAAGAATATACAAATCAAGCAGTAAGTAAACATATTGCCGAATATCAAGCAAAATTCGATGCAAAATGGAATTGGAAACATCATAAGAAATTAGAAGCTGATATTATTTCTGAAGCGATAAGGAAGAGTCCAGAATATCGTTCAGCGCCTAAAAGTGAAAGAGAGGCAGTCGCTAATAAATTAAAAAAGAATAGTAGATTTATAGATTCTGTCAAAAATGAGAAGACGACTATTCAAATAGGTTTAGTTGTTATAGATCCTTCGTCAGGAGCTATATTATCTTTAGTAGGGGCTTCACCTCAATTTATGAAAGAGAATAATCATAGCAAACATTCACTTAACCACATAACACAAATCCAAAGACAACCAGGCTCATCTATGAAGCCTTTCGTATATTCTATGTCATTGAAAAATGGACTTTACCCTACAGATTCTATAGGTTGTGGTCCGTTCGTCTATGTAGATCCTGATACTAAACAGGTATGGGCACCTCGTTCGGGAACTAATGATTGTCCAGACTCGAGTTTTAAAATGACATTAGCGAATGGACTTAGAATGTCTGTGAACTCTGTTGCTGCTCGATTAATTACTCAAAACACATCCCCAAGTGAAGTTAAAGAACTACTACGGAAAGCTGGTATCACTACTCCTATAGATGCAGTGCCTGCACTGGCTCTTGGTGCTGGAGGAGATGTTATACCTCTAGAATTAATATCTGCATTTTCTATATTTGCAAATGACGGATATAGAGTAGAACCATATTACGTAAATAGAATTGAAGATAGAAATGGGAATCTTATATTCAGAAAGAAAAGAACTAACAAGATTTACGATGTATTAGATAAGGAAATAGCTCACGAAATGACTATTATGCTTCAGGATGTTGTCAATAGAGGAACTGCGGCTAGAATTAGATCATATTTCCCTAGAATAGAAGCTGCCGGTAAGACAGGTACTACTAATGACAACTCAGACGCTTGGTTTATAGGTTACACTCCTCAGTTAATCTGTGGTATATGGGTTGGATTTGATGATCATCGTATAAATTTTAATGCAATAGGCAACGATGGTCAAGGTGGTAGAATAGCTGGTCCTATATGGGGAATGATAATGAACAGTATATACAATGACGAAAAACTACCTTACAAACAAGCTTCATTTGGCTACAAAACACGAAGAGAATTAGACTCTCTATCAAAACTACAAAGAGAAGTAAGTCAATATTTTGATATTATTAATAACTAGATAAAATATATATGTCAGAGCAATTTATTCATACCGATGGAACTATAATACCAGTTGGAGTTATATACTGTATTGGTCGTAATTATGCAGAACATGCAAAGGAAATGGGCAGCCAACTTTCTTCTGAACCTGTAGTTTTTATAAAACCTGCTACCGCACATGCTATGACAGGAAGTAAAATACCAATTCCGAGTTATTCTAATAACATGCATCACGAAGTAGAGTTAGTAGTAGTTATCGGAAAAGACTGTAATAATGTTTCAGAAAGTGAAGCAATGGATTATGTTTCTGGGTTTGGTGTGGGTATAGATTTTACTCTCCGCGATGTCCAAACTAAAGCAAAAGAAAGTGGTTTACCATGGGCTACAGCTAAAAGTTTTTATTCTTCAGCTCCTGTGTCCAATATAGTCCCTTTGGACGAAATAGAAAATGTTGACAATTGCCATTTAGAGCTATACATAAACGGAGATTTGAAACAATCAGGTAATAGTTCTGACATGCAAAGATCGGTAGCCCAATTAATATCTTATATATCACATGTATTTAGATTAAGAAAAGGCGATTGTATATTCACAGGTACACCAGAGGGCGTAGGTCCTGTATCAAGTGGCGATAAACTAGTAGCCAAGTTAAATAATATAATAACTTTAGATTTAGAAATAGAGTAGTACATGAATAAACTAATACTAATTATAATATTGCTTTTCTCTTTACTCCAATCTTGTAAGGTAGTAACTACCAGAGAAGAAGAAGATCTATATACTATTACCGAAAAAGATACAACAGTTAAGCATTTTATAAAAAATGCTCCAGGTAATGTAGACCGAGGTGTTGTACATCCTTCTACTAAAGAAATACTTCGCGAAAGAGAACTAACCCAAAGAGATAGTATAGTTAACCGGTATTATCCAGATTTCATAAGATTAGGACTATTCGAAGGTATGGGGCTAATTGGAGGTAATACAGATTTCTCATTGAATTCAGGTCTGTTCGGAATTTTTCCTGATCCTAATCTCTTGGATGAAAATGCAAGGGGTGCCAAAGGTGGTAGCATATTCTCTGGTGGTATATATAGGATAGGTATTTATGAAAATAGACTGCGTTGGTTCAGAGATGCAAAAAATTGGACATGGGGTGTACATGGGTTCGAAACTATAATCCCAGATGCAAGAGTTGAGAATGGCTTGATGGGTTTTGTCACACCTTATATAAGAAAGAGATATTATTTCAGAGAAGATATACCTTATGTTTCTGCTACTCTAGCAGTAGGAGTTGGATTCTATCCTTCTCAATATGCTAATTTCTCAGGCTCTATTGACGTGGGCTCTATTGGTGGTGTAAACCTAAGGGCGTATGTTGGATTGGCGGCTGGATACAACTCCAAAACTTCACCATTGATTGCAAATAATGATTTCGTAGATGAAGGTGTTTTTAACACTATTCCTTATGCTGGTCTAAGCGTTTCTGTATTAGATTTTGTCAATATTGTACCAGAGCTATATACCGAATGGAAAGATCACGAACATTCGTCTTGGAGGGTTGGGTTAGCAGACTTAACTTTTGTAAATACTAATTCAGAATACTCTGCTATAGGAGGTAATAATAGAGATACCTCGACATCTATAATCAAAGGGTATTTCATGAGGTTGGCTAATGCAGAAGTTGCAATCCCTATAAACGGGAACTATAACTTATATGCGGGTACCTCTTTACTTTCGATATATGTAATGGGGCTAAATGGGAACGGAATCGGTGTACTTCCTCTTCGAGTTGGTTATTGGTATCAATTGCTCAGAGATGAGCTTAGTATAGATCCATTCATCGAGTTTGGATATTACCCATCTAGCTATTTCAATCTAGGAGCAAAATTAAGATTAAGATTTTCCGACAGATTCAACGTTGGTCTAGTTGGAGGCTATATATCAGGTAATACTTTAGGGGGTATAGGTAGTGAGACATTAGATTTCTTAGGTGATGCAACAAGTTTTGAAGGATTCTACGTTGGTCTTAGTTTTGGATTACTTGACCGAATCTTCTACCCAGAAGAACTTAGGTATTCTGAGTAGGGGGTAATTAAAAAACGTGGAAATTGTAGCAACTGCAAAAATTGACAATCAAGAATTACTGTGCTTCGGAACAATTGACATTCATTCTGTAAAGGAACATAAAGCATATATTACATGGCAACTTCATAACGGAAAAACTTTAATAGCAAGTCGTTCTGAAAACTATTTTTGTAATATAGAAGAATGTGACCGAAAAGATTTAATAAATAGGGTTGTAAAAAAAATTCAAGGTTATAGAATAGGCAGAGATAAAATATTCACTAATATTAAAATCCTAAGTTAAAGTATAACAGAATGTTTAGCAAGGAATTCCCCTCTTTTAAAGAGGGGTGGACTGCGGAGCAGGACGGGGTGTTTATTATTAATCACGACTTTGTCTGTACTTCGATGACTCGTACTGAGCCATGTTTATTCCACTCGGTAACCATAAGAATCTAAGTATTTTATAACTATTAGTAACTTCAACATCTTTCAAAGCGTCTATTAAATAATAAAGTAATTATTAACCCCAGAAACCATTATGAAGAATCTAAATAATTATTTGATATTATTATTAATCTTTGCATTTATAAGCTGTGATGGAGGTGAAGGATTTAACGATACAATATCAGAAGTCTCAACTGCTAAGTATGATGTAAGTGATGAATCAGGAAATGTTAATAATAGTCCTGTTGAAATGAGTAAGATTGAACGTAAACTCATTAAGAAAGGAGATATTGAGTTTAGAACCGATGACTTAGGTAAAACGAAACATGCAATATTAGTTGCGGTAAATAAATATAATGGG
>JBFHKR010000019.1:0-29116 GCA_041595255.1 Chlorobiota bacterium | reverse complement strand
AGTAAATTATTAATCAATCCTAATAGTCCTGATATACTATATACAGCCGGATCTAATGGTATATATAAATCAACCAATGCTGGGAATACTTGGGACCAGGTTAAAACAGGCAACTTTAAAGATATGGAGTTCAAACCGGGCTCTCCAAATACTATATATATATCTGGCACAGAGTTATGGAAAAGTACTGATGCAGGTGCAAATTGGACAAAGTTGACAAATGGTTTTCCTACAAGTGGGATTGCCCGAATTGCAATAGCTGTTAGTGTCAACAATTCTAATGCTTTATATGCTTTGGTTGGGAATTCTAGTGGCAGTAATTTAAAGGGAGTTTACTTATCTACCAATGGTGGAGATAGTTTTACTGAAATAGCAGATAACAGTCCCAATATGATGGGATATGAAAAAAATGGAAATGATACTAAAGGTCAGGTTTGGTATGACCTCTGTATAGAAGTTGATCAAGATAATTGGGAAAGGGTGATAGTTGGTGGTGTAAATCTCTGGAGAACAACCGATAAAGGTGCTAATTGGGAAATTTCATCAATGTGGAGTGGAAATCACAATGATGTAACCACAGTACATGCAGATCAACATGATTTATGGTATGATAATACTAATAATATTATGTATGTAGGTAACGATGGTGGAGTTTATAAATCTAGTGATTTTGGAGACAATTGGGATTGGATAGGTAGTGGAATATTGGGTACGCAGTTTTATAGATTTGGAATTTCCCAATTAGATTCCTCAGTTTATATAGGTGGCACACAAGATAATGGTACTAAAATACATAGAACAAATGGTACTTGGAGAGATGCCATAGGTGGTGATGGTTTTGAAAGTCTCGTGGATAACGAAGATAAGAATACTATGTATGGTAGTCTATATTATGGAGCATTTTTCAAATCTACCAATAGTGGTAACAACTTTAAGAGATTAAATGATTTAGATAATGATAATAATTATGATGAAATAACTGAAAGTGGAGCTTGGAGTACTCCTTTTATACAAAACCCAATAAATAGCAACACAATTTTGCTTGGAATGAATAATGTTTGGATTTCAAAAGATAAAGGTGATCATTTTACAAAAATTTCAAATTTTGGTTTTGGTAATAATAAATTAGTTTCATTAGCAATGTCAGAGTCTGATACTAATTATATTTATGCATCATTTAATACAAAATTATATAAAACAACTAATTATGGAACAAGTTGGACTGAAATGACCCGTCCAGGTAATTCAAATATTAGCTATATATATGTTGATGATAAAGATAAAGAAAAATTATGGGTAACTAATAGTGGCTATTCTTCAGGCAATAAAGTTTTTGAATCTACAGACGGTGGCTCAACTTGGACTAATCTAAGCAAAAATCTTCCCAATGTACCTGCCTTAACAATAGTTAAGCAAAAAGATTCGGATGATAGATTATGGTTAGGCAACGATATAGGAGTTTATTATATAGATGATAATAATAATGATTGGGTTGCTTATAATACAAACTTACCTAATGTTATAGTCACTGAACTAGAAATTAACTATACTTATAATCAAATTTTTGCTGCAACTTATGGAAGGGGTATTTGGAAAGTAGATATCCCCTCTTCCCTTTCAGTACCTACTATTATCGAACCAATAGCTAATTCTTTTGGTAACACTATAAGTAATCTACTAGTAGATTGGACTGATGTACCAGATGCTACCGAATATGAAATACAAGTTTCTACTGACGAAAATTTTTCTACTACTTTGGCAAAAGATACATTAACTATTTCTAGATATTTTCTAAATAATTTAAATAATTACACCAATTACTTCGTAAGAATAAAAGCAAGAACTAAACATTCGCAAAGTGATTGGACTCAAACACATAAATTTACAACTATAGTAGGTAAAGTTTCATTGGTAAGTCCAACTAACAATACAATAGCAAAAGATACTGCTGATAATCTAAGTTGGAATATTGTTCAAGGTAATACAGCTTATCAAGTACAGATTGCAACAGACGAAAATTTTAATTCAATAATATTAGATCAAAATACTAGTTCAGAACAATTCAATTATAATTCATTATCATATTTTACTAATTATTGGTGGAAAGTACGAGCTAAAGACCCTAGTGGTAGTTTTGGTGATTGGTCTTTTGTACGAAAGTTTCAAACTGAAGTAAATAAACCTGTTTTAGTTTCGCCAGCAAATTCAACTAAAGAATTATCCTATTCACAAAACCTAGTTTGGAATAGTGTTATAGGTGCTGATAAATATACTATTCATTTATCTGACAAATTAGATTTCAGTAATTTGATATTAAACAAATCGATTTCACTTACTCAAGAGACTATAAATAATTTAATGCCTTATACGAAGTACTATTGGCGTGTAATAGCTGAGAATAATACTAAACAAGGTAATTGGTCTGAAACGTTTTCATTTACAACTAAAATAGAAGAGGCTTCACTTTTAAATCCTACACTTGAATCTATAAATAATGATACAATAATTACATTTAATTGGAATAGTGTCCCTTATGCTAATCTTTATGAAATTCAACTCGATACAAAGAATACTTTTGATTCTCCCAATTTGGTAATCTCTAATATTTCACAAAGTACGAAAGATATTGAGGGTTTACTTTTCGATACAACATATTATTGGAAAGTAAGAATAAAGGCCGGTACAGATATAGGCGGTTGGAGTGAAATATGGTCGTTTAGGACTAAATTGAAAAAGCCTAAACTACAAAATCCATCTAATAATGCAAATAATATTAATTTCTCAGAAATTCTGGAATGGTTAGATACTGCACCTACTTCATCATATAAGATTCAAATATCTGATAATGAATCTTTTAACTCAACTTTAATAGATGAAATAGTAAATGAAAATCAATATAGTTTTTCTGGATTAAATGATTATAAGATTTATTATTGGCGTTCTAAAGCGATTAGAGGACAATTTCAAAGTGACTGGTCAGAAATATTTAGTTTTAGAACTAAAATTGGTACCACTACTCTAATCAGCCCAGCTGATAAGTCAATTAATAAAGATACAAGCTTAGCATTTAATTGGAATAAAAAAGAATACGCAGATAAATATACTATCCAAATATCGTTAGATAACTCTTTTGCAAATTCTCAAATAGTAAATTCATCCGTAATAAGTAATTTATATAATGGTAGCAATTTATTGTTTGATACTATATACTATTGGAGAATAAAAGTACATATATCAAATAATGAGGGTGACTGGTCAGAAATATTTAGTTTTAGAACTAAATTGCAAAAACCAGAATTGATAAGCCCTGTTTCATCTAGTATTGATATTCCAGTAAATGGAAAATTACAATGGAATAATATTGCTATTAACTCACAAAGCAAATTACAGATTAGCCAAACTTCTGATTTTTCAAATCCTATTAAAGATGAATTAGTTAATTCCAATACTTTTGACTACTCAAATTTACAGAATGATAAAAAGTATTATTGGAGAGTGAAATCAGTAAGAGGTCTAATTGAAAGTGATTGGTCTAATATATTCGACTTCATTACTCCTTCTACAATTGATAGACCTCAATTAAATTATCCATCCAATAACATAAAGAATTTAGATGTTGAATCTTTGAATTTTAAATGGGTTGCTTTAAGTAATATCACAAATTATAGAATACAAATTTCAAACTCTGATAAATTCGAAAATGTGATTATAGATAAATCTGATTTAGATGTAAATAATTTTGATTTCTCACAATTAGAATTTAATAAAATATATTATTGGAGAGTAAAGGGTATTAGATCAGGTGGTGACGAAAGTGAATGGTCAGAAATATGGAATTTTTCTACTATACTTCCAACCCCAATTTTGTTATTACCTATTAACTTATCGGATGAAGTTAAATTAAATAGCAAATTAGAATGGGAATCAATATCTGGTGCTAATAAATATAATGTTGAATTAGCTAATGACGATCAATTTATAAGTAAGGTATTAGAATCTACTAAGTCTGTTGTTACAAATTCTTTGGATCTTTCTGGATTAGAAGAAAATAAAATATATTATTGGAGAGTTAATTCAGAGAGTAATATAGCTGTGAGTAAGTGGTCTGACATTTGGAGTTTTACTACTTCAAAAGCAATTTCATCAGTTACTAATTTGGATCAAATTGGAAGAATTACAGTAACTCCAAACCCTATTACAGATATTGCGAATATATATTTAGATTTAAAGAAATCATCTGATGTTATTATTTATATTTCTGATATGAATGGGAAATTTGTGAAGTCTATTGCAAATAAATATTATTTAGAAAATCAAATTCATCAGATTACTTTAAACAAAGGAATTCTTAGTTCTGGTTTGTATTTTATTAATTTTAATATAGATGGAAATACTAAATCAATAAAAATTATTTTTAATTAAGTTTTTAGAATAATTTCAGTAATTTCTGGCTTTACTCCTATTCTAAGTGGTGGACCTACTGTTCCAATACCACGATTAATGTAAAGTTGGTTATTTCCATTTTTATATAAACCTTCGAATTGTCGGTATACAAATTTTGCAGGTTTGAATTCAAATCCATTGAATTCCCAAGCTACTTGTCCCCCGTGTGTATGGCCTGAAAGAGTCAAATCTGCCGGGTATTTATTTCTAATATTGAGGTCCCAATTTGTAGGATCGTGACAAAGAAGAATGGATGTTTCTTCATTATTCACACTTTTAAATGCTTTATCAAAATCACCAAATTTTTGTCTCATTCCTAAATTATCTACTCCTACTATATTTAATGGGCTGTTATTAATAATAAGTCTTTCGCTTTTATTAATTAAAAGATTAGAGCCTGCATTATTTAATGCTCTAACCAACTCATTATGTTCATAATCTTTCATATAGTGATCATGATTACCTAAGCATGAAAAAATGCCAATATCAGCCTTTAGAAGCTGTAAATCTTTATAATTCGCTTTAAGTTCTGAAGGATTGTTATTTACAAAATCACCAGTAATTACTATAATGTCTGGCTTTAAGTTATTTGTTAATCTTCTAACCTCCTGAAATGAACTATAATCATAAAACGAACCTAAATGTAAATCAGAAAGTTGTACTACTTTTAGACCATTCAAATTTTTAGGTAGTTTTGGTAGATATATTTCAGCTTTTCTAACAGTAAAATCATTTGTAGTAGCGAAAAGACCCTTAGATACCATAATAAATGGTAATGATGCAAGTGTCCAAGCAGAAGTCTCTACAATCTTTCTTCTATTATTATCTATTAAATCTAACTCTCTTTTATTTGAGAATTTTCTAACAATCTTTAAAAAAAGACGTGAAATATCTTTCAAAATCAATATTGGTACAATTGCTAATTTAGGTAGAATCCATAAAGCAATTAAAAACATAGTAACATATCGCAGTTTATTATTAACTCCCATAAATAAACTGCTAAACATAGAAAAGGTTGATGCTACTAACAATATAATAGAAATGAATTTCGGTACTGAATACCATTCCATTTGTAAATTATGTTTATTTACAAATTTTTTCCAATTAAAGAGTGTATATAATTCCAGAGCAATAAATATTGCTGATAGAATAGAAAAGAAAATAATAAATCTTGTAGTATCCATATATTGACATATACGAATAATATGATAGCATTGTTGTAAGTGTTTACTCTTTAATTATAGTATCAAATATATAAGAAGAATATATATTTATAATTATTGGTTCATTATTCGAAGCTGTATCTAACAAATAATGACCTTTAAGGCATTCAAATTTGTAATTGCCGATTGGTATGTTATCAAATACATCTGATGAGAAATTTAATTCGGTTTTAAATTTAGAATAGAATATGAATTCTTTTTTATCATTATATATTCTTATTCTTGCATCATCAAACCCAATATCATTTGTTTTAAGTATGAGACCTTGTGATTTATAAATTTCATTTAGATTACCAACATTTTCGACAATCAAAGAGCTATCTAATAACTTGATGTATTGAGTATAATCTGGAAACTCTTGACCAGTGACCTGAATCAAAATACTATCTTTAAGTAACTTATTGTCTAATTTTCTAAAATATGCATATCCATAATCAATGAAACCCTCTATTAGTTGTACTATATTAAATATATTATCGGCTTTCGATTTATTTATTCTTATACTATCAAAATAAAATACGCCCGCATCTCGAAATCTTCTTTTATCATAAAATGTAGCTCTAATATATGCTGAATCAGTTACTTGTAAATCTTTATTGATGATTCCATAATCGATTCTATTAACAATATTATGATAACTAATAAAAGGTACAATATTGAAAAAAGGTTGCTCAACACTATATGTTAAAGGATTCTGATTTGAACTAGTTGTACTTTCGCATGAATAAAATCCAAATGAAATCGTTATAGTTATTAATATTAAAATAATTTTCATTTTGTAAATTAACCAAAGGAATTAATAATGGCAAGAACAGAATCAAAAATGGTTGAATTAGGAACAGAAGCCGCAGAATTTGCACTTTATTCTCCTACAGAAGGCAGAGTTATAACATCTACCTCACAAGAGGGTGACAAAGCAACTCTAGTTTTATTTATTAGTTGTCATTGTCCTTTTGTAAAACATTTAAATAAAGCAATTTCTTCTTTTGCACAAGAATATATGCCTAAGGGTCTAGGAATATTAGCTATAAATTCGAATGATATTGAAAAATATCCAGATGATTCTCCTGACAATATGATTAAACAAGCTGAAGAATTTAAATTTCCATTTCCTTACTTATTCGATGAAACACAAGATGTAGCAAGAGATTTTGGAGCACAGTGTACTCCTGATTTTTTTCTTTATGATGAAGATATGAAACTAAGATATAGAGGTCAATTTGATGATTCTAGACCTGATAATGGTGTTCCTATAACAGGAAAAGATTTACGTGAAGCAGTAGATGCACTTTTAAATAACCAATTACCTTCACCTATTCAAAAACCTAGTGTAGGATGTGGAATAAAATGGAAGTAATATAGTTTTTACATTTTATTTGGTGCTGAGATACCTAATATTGTCAAACCATTTTTTAATACATTTTTAGCTATATTTGCTAAATGAAGTCTTGACTTAAGTATTTCAGCTTCTTCACCTTTAATCCTACAGTTATGGTAAAATGAACTAAAGTTAGAAGCGAATTCTCTTAGATACTCTACAATTATTTGTGGTTCATATTTTTCTGCCGCTAATTCTATTGAAGTAGGAAATTCTATTATAGATTTCACTAAATTAATTTCGTCTTCTAACTGCAATAAATCGAAATTAGGATTTTCTTTAAGTATGTTTTCTGAATTTTCTACATTTTCAAGTATAGAACAAATTCTTGCATGCGCATATTTTAAATAGAAAACTGGATTTTTGTCAGAATTTTCAGTAGCTAGCGACAAGTCAAATTCTAAATGAGTTGTATTTCCTCTCATAATCAGAAAAAATCTTACGACCTCATCACCAACTTCGTCTAATAAATCATCTAAAGTATAACTCTTTCCAGTTCTTTTAGACATTTTAACTTGATGACCATCTTTTGTAAGTGTGACAAATTGATGTATAACTACTTTTATATTATCAACATTATAACCCAAATGTTTAACAGCTGCCATAACATCTGGAATCGTTGCTATATGGTCCGCTCCGAATACATCAATAATTTTATCAAAACCTCTTTTAAATTTTTCTTTATGATATGCTATGTCAGGTAATCTATATGTAGGTTCACCAGATGATTTTACTATAACTCTATCGTCATCTAAACCCATTTCTGATAATTTAAGCCAAGTAGCTCCATCTTTTTCATATACAAGATTAACCTCTTTCAAATCATTAATTACATCATTTATCTTGCCTTCTTTATACAGGGAGTCTTCATTATAGAATACGTCTTGTTCTATATTCATTTTAGATAGGGTTTTTTTGATTCTATCAAAACACCACGACTCACCAAATTTTTTAATAGCTATTCGATCTTGAAAATTTCCTTCTTTTAAATCATCACCGTAATCTTTGATAAGTTCTTTAGCTATTTCTATTACATAATCACCATGGTACCCATCTTCAGGAAAATCTAAATTTGTATCACCTAATTCGTGCATATATCTGACATAAATAGAATTAACCAAATTATTCATTTGGTTACCAGCATTATTAAAATAATATTCTCTAGTTACATCATATCCTAACCATTCATAAATATTGGCAATAGTATCCCCAATTGCTGCATTTCTTCCATGTCCTAGATGTAAAAGACCTGTAGGATTAGCACTAACATATTCTACATTAACTTTTATCCCATTTCCAATGGTTTGTTTACCGAATGATTCATTTGCTAATAGAATATTATTTAACTGATTAGTATAATAATTATTATTAAATTTAAAGTTAATAAACCCCGGTCCAGCGATATCTATTTTCTCAATAATTGATTCATCATAATTAAGATTCTCTACTATACTTTCAGCTATTTTTCTAGGAGAGTTTTTTAGAGCTGATGCGAGTTGTAAGGCTATGTTAGTAGATACGTCGCCGTGTTCTGAATTATTTGGTTTTTCAAATGCTATTTCTACTTCTTGATCTAAACCTATAGTAGTTAAAGCATTTGAAATTGCTTTTTCTAATATATTAATCTTCATCTACAGTATTCTCTATCTCAATTTTTAATTCAGAATAACTAGAACTTACTAATTCAGCGTCATCATTGACTAGAAAGAATTCTGAATCAGCCCAAAGTTTCTCTAGTTTATAATAGTTTCTTAATTCACTTATAAATATATGAACAACAACATCAAAGAAATCTAAAATTACCCATTCAGCTGTTTCTAATCCTTCTATCCTAGGTTTAGGCAATTGGTGATCTATTATATTATCTAATATATTTTCTGCAACAGATTTTACTTGAATTGTTGATTTGCAATCACAAATAACTAAGAAATTGCTAGAAGCAATATCAATTTCGTGAAGATCTAGAATGACAGTATTTTCTGCTAATTTGTCTTGTGCAGCTTGAGCACAAAGAATTGCTAATTTTTGAGAATCGGAGTATTTTTTTTTCTTATTCAATATAATCTATTATTTAATTTACATACAAATATTTGAATAACAAGTTAATGACTATTAGAGTTATTACAAAACAGAAACTTAAAGTTTAACTCGAAGATTAGAGAAATCTTTGCCTATTACAACTGTAGCTCTTAAATATAGTGAAGAATCGATTACAGTTTCAATTCTATTCTCATTTAATCCCAGTGATTTGCTAATTTTATATGCAGAAGTTCTATCACCTATTCTATCTATTATTATTGTAGAATCTAGCATGGTTTCGTAATTACCAATTTCTACTACATCGAAACCTAGTTGACGGAGATGATTTCTAGTTTTTGAAGCAATACCAGCTTCACCACTTGCATTAAGTATATTTAACTGTATTTTTTTATTGAATCCGTTGCTTTCATATTTTTCAGATATATTCGTATTCATTGGAGACGAATTCAATCTCACAATAAAAGAAAGCATCATAAAAATAGATAGAATTGTACAGATTACAATGCTAGTCTTTAATAATAATTTGTTCATTGTTTCTAGAAGTTGATTGTTAAAGAATAATAGTTTTTATTAGCAAAATTAATGCCTATTATTACTTTATATTATTCAACAGGTTATACTTGTCTTTCAACTCTTCATAGAGAAGCTTACGAGCTCTGAATAAGTGAGCTTTTACAGTACCTAATGGTAAATCAAGTTGTTCTGCTATAGCTTTATAATCTAATTCTTCTTCATGGCGTAGAAGTATTATTTCTCTATAATTATCTGGAAGTGTATTTATTGCTGCAGTAATTATATCCGCTTTTTGTTCACTTATCAAATCAGCATCGGGACTATAAGAATTATCTTCAATCTCAAAATAATTTTCATCTTCTGCATTACCAATGGGCTTATCTATAGAAAAAGTATCAAATCTTCTTTTTCTCAAAAAGTCAATAGTATTATTAGAGGCTATTCTATATATCCAGGCAGAAAATGAATAATTGAACTTGAATTTATCTAAGGCTTTATAAGCTTTAATAAATGTTTCTTGCACCAAATCTTCTACATCACTGTCATTTTTAATCATTTTTTTGACAAGTGAATATATTAAATTTTTGTATTTTTTTTGTAAGAATTCATAAGCTGTATTATCACCTTCGAGAACTCTTCTTATTGCATCGAAGTCTTCTTGCTTTGAATCTGATTTATTTTTTCTGTTTTGCATACTTCCCATAGTATGAAATTAAAAAGATTTCTTTACAAATCCTTATTGAATTACACTCTGTGTAAAAGGAATTGTAATTATAAATTTTGTTCCTTTATTCAATTCGCTTTCTATATCAATTTTACCATTATGCAAAAGCACTATATGTTTAACAATTGAGAGACCTAATCCCGTTCCACCAACTCTTCTTGATCTAGATTTATCAACAGTATAGAACCTTTCAAATATTCTATTAATATCTTCTTTAGGGATTCCTAAACCTGTATCTTCAATTATAAATACTTGTTTATTATTTTTTTCTTTTGAACTAATTCTAATAATACCTTTATCGGTATATTTGAAAGCATTATCAATTAGGTTTATTAATAATTGTTCAATTCTAAAATTATCAATCTCCAATATACGTTCTTTATTCTCAATTGATATTATTAATTTGATCCCCTTTTCAATACTTTTTTGTAAAAATAAATTATAAACACTCTCAAGTAATACTTTAACTTTAACATTTTCAAGCATTAAGTTAGATTTAGATTGTTCTAGTTCTGATAGATGTAGTAAATCATTAACTATTCTGATAAGTCTATTAGTATGTCGGCTAATTATTTCTACATATCTTTTATGTTCTGCATTATCAATTTCATCAATTAATGTTTCTGAGAATCCTTTAATTGCAGTTAATGGTGTCCGTAATTCATGAGATACATTTATAACAAAATCTTTTTTTATTAGTTCTAATTTATTAAGTTCTGAAATATCATGAAGTAAAATGATTACTTCATTTTTCATTTTTATCCAACTTGTTGAGCAAAGGAATTGTCTATTTCCGACTTCAATCTCTCGTGTTATACTTATATCATTAGAAACAATTTCTTCAAGTAATTTCTTTAAATTAATATTATCTATTAATTTAGTTAGCTTTTTACCTATTAGATTATCTTTTCTCAATAATTCTGAGAATGAATCATTATATAGTTTAATTCTACCTTTTGAATCTAAAACTACTAATCCTTCTTGGATTTCGGATATTAGTGTGTCTAATTGCTCTTTCTGCGAATTTACTTTATAAAATAATTTCTTTAACCTTTTGGTCATATTATTAAAATTTATGGATAGGTCACCTAACTCATCATTTGAATTGATTTTCACTTTAACATCAAAGTCTCCTTCAGCTACTTTTTTCGAAGCCTCAGAAAGTTGTTTAATTGGATTTGAAATATTTTTAATGAAAATGAATAATCCAAATATAGAAACTAAATAGACAAATATTGATATTTCAATTATTTCAGTCCGAACTTCATGTAATAGTTTATTCATTTTATAAACGAAAAAACTTGTTCTTAGATAATATTGATTTTTGTTGGTTTTAATTTCTCTTGCAACATAAAGCATATCTTCTTGTACAGTATTAGAATATCTAATACTATGCCCTATTTCTGATTTGGATAGTTCTAATATTTCAGGTCTATTTCTATGATTCTCCATTCCAATAGGGTTTTCATCAGAATCAAACAAAACAATTCCTGATTTATCAATAATAGTTATTCTTACTTTAGATTTTTTGGAGAAATCTTCTATGAAAGAATTGATTTGGTTTTTTTCAAGTTCTATATCATAACGAACTAATTCTGTTTCAATCAATTTAGAATATACTTCTAAATCGTTTGATAAATCATCAATATAATGCGAACGAATAGTACTATAGGATATAAATACAATTAATGAAGCAAGAAGTGTAACGACTATTAAATATCCAAATGAAAATTTTGAAACTATTTTTTTCATTTAATCATGTCTCTTCTAGTTTGTAACCTACACCCCTTATATTCTTAATATAAAGACCATAGTGGCCTAATTTTTCACGTAAATTTTTAATATGTACATCTACTGTTCTGTCTAAAACTCCCTTATCGCTTACCCCAAGATAATCTAGGATTTGTTCTCTAGAATAAACCCATCCTTTTTTGTTAGCTAATAGATTTAGTATCTTATATTCTGAAGAGGTTAATTCTATTTTTTCATTATCTATTTTAACTTCATATTTATTTAAATCAATTTCTAAATTTTCACCTATAAATATTTTATTTATTTCTGGTGCCTTTTTCTCATTTCTTCGTAGTACTGCTTTTACCCGTGCAACTAATTCTCTAGGTGAGAAAGGTTTTGTAACGTAATCATCAGCACCTATTTCTAAGCCTAATATTTTCTCTGTTTCATCTCCCCTAGCAGTAAGCATAATAACTGGAATATTCGAAAAATCAGATTCATTTTTTAAATACTTACAAATTTCAAATCCATCCGAATCAGGTAACATTAGATCAAGTATAACAAGATCTAATTTATTTGATTTAATATATTTAAAAAAGCCTTCGCCACTTTCGAATTCAACAGTTTTATAACCACTTTTTTTTAAATGAATAGATACTAATTCTACAATATCAGGCTCATCGTCAACAATAGCTATAGTTTTCAATTGTTTACTACTGAAAGGGGATTTTTCAAGCGATATGTTTTCTTCCATTATTTCTCCGATTTATAAATTTATTATCCATTTATTTATTTCTTCAAATACAATCGGAGCTATTGGCGTATATTTTTGATAGTCGGCTGGTACAGCCATCTTTTCGGACTCACCAAAAATATGGTTCACATTTTCTATAAATTTAAATTTAATATTCTTTTTATTATTTAATCCTGCTTTCCAAATATCATAATCAACTTTTGTAACTTGATAGTCATGACTACCGTTCAAAATTAAAGTTGGTTTATTAGATTTCGAAAGATTTTTAATTGGATCAAATTCTTCTAAATACTTTAAATATTCTATATTTAAGTTCATTGGTAAAGAATCTAATTTTACTTCACCATTTTTATAATTTTTAAAATATTCTACTTTATCTTTATGTTCTTGAATAATTGTTCTTTCGGAAGGTCTTATTATACCATCTAAATTAAATATGTATTCTAGTTGTTCCGAATACAAATCATATAATTTCCTTGGTGATCCAGCAAGCAGTATCATACCTTCAATATTCTCGTTATCATAAAATGAAGTGATAGCAGAAGCACCTTGACTATGACCAATAAGTACAATCTTTGATTTATTTAATTTAGAATTATTTTTTATAAATTCAATTGCACCTTTTATAGAATTATTATACTCATCATCTTGTGTCATTCCTGGATTAGAAATAGCCAATTCTCTACCAAATCTTTTAGTTATTTTTTCATATCTTAATACTGCATAACCTAAAGAAGATAATCCCCATGCAAGATTTTTTAGAATTTTGTTCTCGCCTATAGTTCCGTCCATATCACTTGGACCACTTCCATGAACTAATATAAATGTTATGTTGTTCTCAAAACTATTCGGTAGAGTAAGTTTACCTTTTAGTTTATACTTATCTTCAATAGTAATATCACTTTCTATAAACGAACTAGTATCAATATAAGTTGGAATAGGTTTATCTAAGATAGGGTTTAAATTTTTCTTTTCCTGTTCTGAGAAGTAGATACCCGAAATCTTATTTGATTTTAAATTAACTGAAATCATAAAATTCATTATTGCTTTTTCAAAATCCAAATCTGTATTTATTATAAGATTTTCCCCATTTGTAGTTGAATCCTGTAGTCCAAAACCAATAAATTCACCATAATTAGCTGTTAGTTGACTCCATATCGGGACCATTCTATGTGTAGGTAACAACTTAGCCATAGCAGAATCATATTGTAAAAAGATTTCTTCAACAGTACCGCTCTGAAAATGTCTTATAATTTCTTTGGGTCTTTCAATAGAAACCACTTCAGCTGTAATAGATACAACTGAAGTGGTTATTAAAATTGCAATTAAGAAAAATATTTTAGATATCAAGGTTTTTAACATATTTAGCATTTTTCTCTATAAATTCTCTTCTAGGCTCTACCTTATCACCCATTAAAGTTTGAAAAACTTTTGCAGATTGTGCAGCATCTTCCATAGAAACTTGGAGCAATGTTCTCGTTTCAGGATTCATAGTAGTATCCCATAATTGATCAGGATTCATCTCACCAAGACCTTTAAATCTAGATAATGCTATACCATGGAATTTTTGAGTCCCATCTTCAGCCACTTTTATTTCATCTTTTGTCAATTTGACATTTGCTTCTTTAAGTATTTGTGCTATTATTTCATCTCTTTCTTCTTCACTATGAGCATAATATTCTTTTTTTCCTTTTTTTAACTTGAATAAAGGAGGTTGAGCAATATAAAGATTTCCATTAATAATCAATTCTCTCATATATCTGAAAAACAATGTTAGCAACAATGTACGAATATGAGAACCATCTATATCCGCATCGGCCATTAATATTATCTTTCCATATCTAGATTTAGTTGGGTCAAAATCTTCACCAAACCCTGCACCAATAGCCGTTAGTATAGTTTTTACCTCATCATTATCTAATACTTTACTAACTTTTGCTTTATGCACATTCAGTATTTTTCCCTTTAGAGGTAAAATGGCTTGGAAGCGTCTGTCTCTACCTTGTTTGGCAGAACCACCTGCCGAATCTCCCTCGACAAGATATAGTTCACAATCCTCTGGTGTGCTCATACTACAATCTGCTAGTTTTCCAGGTAATGCATTACTTTCTAAAATACCCTTTCGTCTAACTAAATCTCTAGATTTACGAGCAGCTATTCTTGCTTCAGCAGCTTGTACAGCTTTAGCAACAATCGTTTTAGCAGCAGTTGGATTATCATCTAAAAATAATCCTAATTTTTCGTAAACTACGGTTCTTACAATACCATCTACTTCACCATTTCCAAGTTTAGTTTTAGTTTGACCTTCAAATTGAGGTTCAGGTACTTTTACTGAAATAATTGCCGTAAGCCCTTCTCGGAAATCATCTCCTGTAATGGCAATTTTAACATTTTTCTTGTAAGTATTGTTTACATAATTATTTAAAGTACGTGTTAGAGCTGAACGAAATCCAGAAACATGAGTACCGCCTTCGATTGTATTAATATTGTTTACATACGATAGTAAATTTTCTGAATAGCTATCATTATATGAGAAACATACTTCTACTTCAACTGTCCCACCACTTTCATCATCACCTTTACCAGTAAATAATGCTGGTTTCATTAATTGAGTATTATCTTCATCTATATATTCAACAAAATCCAATAATCCATTAGGATAATGAAAAATACCTTTTTCGCCATCCTCTCTTTCATCTTCATAAGTGATAGTTATCTGGGGATTAAGGAATGCTAACTCTTTTAATCTTTCAGTTGCTTTCATTAATTTGAATTCAACTGTCTTAAAAATAGTAGGGTCAGGATAAAATTGAATGTAAGTTCCAGTTTCTTTAGTTTCACCAATAATCTCAATCGGGGCTACAGGCGCTCCCTCATGAAACTCTTGTCTATGTATTTTACCATCTCTTTTGATGATAGCAATTGTTTTAGTAGATAATGCGTTTACACAAGATACACCTACCCCATGTAAACCACCTGATACTTTGTATGAATCTTTATCGAACTTTCCTCCAGCATGCAGAGTACACAAGACTACTTCTAATGTTGGTATTTTCTTAGTTGGGTGAATACCAACTGGAATACCACGACCATTGTCTTCTACAGAACATGATCCATCAGCATGAAATTTTACTTTTACTGTATCACAAAACCCAGCTAGTGCTTCATCTATTGAATTATCAACAACTTCATTTATTAAATGGTGAAGACCTCTTTCTCCTATATCACCAATATACATGGCAGGTCTTTTTCTAACAGCTTCTAATCCTTCTAATATCTTTATACTATCTTCAGTATAATTATCAACAGGCATATTTTTTATTGTCATTTAAAGTCTCTTTGGTTTTTAATTTCTCTTTTATGCTAGATACAAATATAACTATTTATTCAATGTAAGACAATGTTTTTAATGATATTAGAACCCAAATAAGTATTGAATTTTTCAACAATCTGATCTTTCCTCAATTGTATCTCTGTTTTCCATACTGGATTACTTACTTTTAGTATTAATTTCCCATCAATTAAGTCATATATTACAACTGACTTGGAAAAACTTTCGGATATAATATCTTTTATATTAGTTCGCAAATCTACTATTATCCTTTTTTCTACTAAATTGAATTTGTTGGGCATAGATTCTAATATACTATTGATATTTTGTGGCTCTTTGTTTAATCCCATAATTATTGCTCGTATTCTAATTTTTCTACATTGCCATCATTTACATAGAAGTAATAACATTCGTTAGAAGGTTTCATAATTTTTTTGATTTTTTCATCTTCTGTTATTGTTATAAAAGCTTGTGCTAGATTATTTAAAACAGTGTTGATTACTAATTCTGTTCTTTTAGCATCCAATTCTGAAAATATATCATCAAGTAATACAATTGGAGTTTCGTTTAAAATTTCCTTCATATAATCAAATTCTGCTAACTTTAAACTAATTAGAACAGTTTTATGCTGTCCTTGTGAAGCTGCTTCTTTAACTGGTGCACCATTTATAAATAAACTTATATCATCTTTTTGTGGACCAAATAAAGTAGTAAACCTAGTAAGTTCTCCGATTTTCTTCTCATCTCTTAGCTTTATCAGACGATTAACTACTATACTTTCTTTTAAATCTTTATAGTTTAAGTCATCAAACCCGTAAGGTGAGTACTGAATTTCTACTTTTTCTTTACTGTCTGAAACTCTGTCATAATTTCTTAAATAATATGGTTCAAATTCTGAAATAAATTCAGCTCTTTTGATAATTATTTTGGTTCCATATTCAATCAATTTCTCTGTCCAAATATTCAATTCATTTCTATCAATGCTTTTATCTTTTTTCATTTTTGAGAGGAGGTTATTTCTTTGTTTTAATACCCTTCTATATGAATATAAATTATTCAAATAATTATTGCTAATTTGAGAAATTGTCGTATTTATAAACCTTCTCCTATTCTCCGGCGAACCAGCAGTGATTTCTTTATAATCTGGTGATAATATGATTATTGGAATTGATCCTATAAGATCTTTAGGATTCATATTTTCTTTGAAAGATGAGGTAATTCTTTTTCTTACACCACTTTCTTTCCTTACTTCCACGGTAAAATCGGTACCTCTATCTCTCATTGTATGGACTCTAGATAGGAATATATCTTTGTCAAAATTAATGAGTGAGTTTTCAGGTGTGCTCTGGAAACTTTTCGATATAGCTGCTATCGATATTGCCTCAAGAATGGATGTTTTTCCAGCACCGTTTTGTCCATAGAAAACATTAATATGCTTGCTGAAATGTAATTCAGTTTGTTTGTGGTTTCGGATATTCAGAAAATATAGTGAATCTAATCGCATAAAAATAAAAAAAGGGTAAGCTATAAATTAATTATGCCTACCCTTTAGTATAAGTTAAGTAAACTTAATTATTAAGTCTAACTGGCATTATTAACATCAATAACTCTTTAGAGTCCTTCTCTGGCATCAAAAGTGCAGGTTTGTTAGACTCGGATAATGAAAATACGATTTCTCCTTCAGATGAACTATTTATATGGCTTATAGCTTCATCTAAAAATTTGTAGTTAAAACCTATTTCAACAGGTTCACCATCTAGAGAACAAGCTATCTTTTCATCAGCTTTTGTTCCAGAGTCAATATCTTGAGCAGTTAGAGTCATTTCAGTAGCTTCTATTTTAACTCTAATTTGTTTCGTTATATCATTTGCAAATATAGCAACTCTTTTTATTGCAGATTGTAATTGGTTTTTATTGACAGTTAAAAAAATATTATTCCCAGCAGGAATTACAGATTCATAAGGAGGAAATTTCTCATCAATTATTCTTGAGATATAAATAGTAGAACCAACTTTAAATTTGATGTGGGTAACTTTATCATTATTCTTAATAAAAGAAAAATGTACTTCATCATCTGCCTTCTTTAATATATCCATAGTCCTAGATGGAATAATAATATCTAAATCATCTGGTAATTGTCCAGCTTCAGTATTATACGTAGATTTTACCAATCTATAGCTGTCAGTAGAAACTGCGTTTAAATACTGACCTCTGAATTGGAAAAGTACTCCTGTCATTGCAGGTCTGAAATCATCATTTGAAACAGCAAAGGCAGTTTTATCAGCTAATCTTATAACATCTTCTTTAGGTAACAAAGCTTTATCAACAACAGAACTATCTGAAATATCAACATTTGATTCGAATAATTCTGGTAATTCTATATATTCATCATTATTAAGTCCTTTCATCTTATAAGCACCAAAATCTGTAATCAAATCAATTTCAAAATTTTCAGTATTTGAGTTGAAAGTGATTTTTTCAGTTTTCCCCAAAGCTTTTAGAATGTCATTTAATTTTCTTCCAGGAACTAAAACTTTCCCAGATGTAGAATTATCTACATTTAATTGTGTTTTAATCGTAATTTCTTGGTCAGTAGATATTATTTCTAATAAATTATCATTAAGTTCAAACTTTAAATGCTCTAATACAGGTAAAGTTGATTTCGGTGGAATGGCAGGAAGAGTTTTATTTACTGCTTCTTGGAATTCATTTAAGTTTACGGTAAAATTCATTTTTTGCCCAATCAATTAATAAGTCTAAATTATTTTCTATTTTTGAACTTTGACAGTTACAAAACATCAAAGACTTACAAATATATAATTTTAAATTAATAAAAAGTAAATAAGTTGCTAACAAGATACGGTACAGATAACATACTCATAATGCTTGGTATTGCGGCAGTATTGCTAGTATCAGGATACTTTGTGGAAAATAAATTATTAACCATTTCTTTTATAGGAATTGGTTTAATTTTCGCTTTATTCACACTTTGGTTTTTTAGAGATCCTGATAGAACTATACCTCCTGAAGCACTTAATGATGCTTCTTTAGTAATATCACCAGCTGATGGTAAAATAGTACAAATAGAATTTGAAAACGAAAGACACTATATAAAAGGTGATTCCAAGAGAATAAGTGTATTCCTATCCCCTATCGATGTCCACGTTAATAGAACTCCAGTCTCTGGCGAAGTGGAATTTTATGAATATGTTCCTGGAGATTATTTGGTTGCGTATCATCCTAAATCTTCTGAAAAAAATGAACATAGCAGGATAGGTGTAAGAACTGAATACGGAAAAGTATTTTATAAGCAAATTGTTGGACTATTAGCTCGAAGAATAGTTTGTGAACTTAAAGTCGGTGACAATCTAAAAGTTGGTGATAAAATAGGAATGATGAAATTCGGGTCAAGAATGGATATTGCAATGGAACCTGATGCTGAAATTCTCGTTAAAGTAGGTGATAGAGTTGTAGCAGGTGAAACAATTATAGCAAAACTTAACAAAGCAAATTAATGGCAATAAGACTTACTAGATCAATAGTTCCTAACTTACTCACTTTAGCAAATCTATTCTGTGGGTTTGTTTCGATAATTTATACATCTAATGGAGAATATACTCAAGCAGCTATGTTTATCCTTCTAGGTGCATTCTTCGATATGTTTGATGGGATTACTGCAAGATTAGTAAACGCAGCTAGTGAATTTGGTGTTGAATTAGATTCTTTATGCGATACCGTTACTTTTGGACTTGCACCTTCTTATATGTTATATCAAGCCGCTTTTTCTACAAGTGGTGAATTGGGAATTCTATTCGCTTCTTTTCCTGCTTTAGCAGGTGCAACTAGATTAGCTAGGTTCAATGTAACACTTACTAGCCTCGAAGATAAATCTTATTTTATAGGACTACCTATTCCTTCTGCTGCTCTAGTTATTGTGTCTTATATTGTATTCATACAACAATCTCCTAAATATGATCCAACTACTGTACTTTATTTAAACTATTTGGTCCCGGCAATTGTATCATTAGTAATGGTATCAAATATTAAGTTTGATAATATGCCAAGACCTACTAAAAAATATATCAAAGAGAAACCATTTTTCCTCATAATATTTATAATATCTATAATATTAGTAATTTTGAGTAAAGGTGAGCACCTGTTCCCAGTAATGTTTTTTTGGATTATATTTAGCTCCGTTAAACATTTTTTACATTGGGTACTAAGTAAGCGAATACCTGAAGAGGACTTAAGCGACGAAGGAGATGATTCTTTTTCACAACAATACGATATTGATTAAACTAATTTATTAAAAAGTGGGTCATACTATAAATGAATACCTATAAAGCAAAAATTAAAATTACACTTAGAAAAGGCATCCTGGATGTTCAAGGGAAGGCAGTTGAACAAGCACTTCATTCTATGGACTACGACATTATGGATAATGTCAGAATTGGGAAATATGTTGAGTTAGATATAACCGCCCAAAACGATGGACAGGCCGAAGAATTTGTTCGTGAGGCTTGTGATAAAATCATTGCAAATCCAATAGTAGAAGATTACGAAATTGAAATATTAGAGAAGGCATAATATGAAATTTGGCGTTGTAGTATTTCCGGGTTCCAATTGCGATCATGATGCATTATATGCAACAGCAAACAATGTTGGGGCAGAATCAGTTGAAATATGGCATAAAGATACAAATATACCTTCTGACGTTTCATGTGTTATACTTCCAGGTGGGTTTTCATTTGGAGATTATTTAAGATGTGGATCAATTGCAAGTTTCTCCCCTATCATGAAAGAAGTCATTAAATTTGCTAATAATGGTGGATACGTTATAGGTATTTGTAATGGTTTTCAGATACTTACAGAAAGTGGATTGTTACCAGGAACATTATTAAAAAATGAAAATCTTAAGTTCGTCTGTAAAGACGTATATTTAAAAGTTGAAAATTCTAATCACATTTTCACAAAAGATTTGGAAAAAGGAACTGTATTGAGGATACCCGTAGCACATGGTGAAGGTAATTATTATGCTGATGAGGAGACGATTAATAGATTAGAATCTAATAATCAAGTTATTTTTAGATATTGTGATATTGATGGTAATATTACAAGAGAAGCAAACCCAAATGGTGCAATAAATAATATAGCAGGTATCAGTAATGAAAAAGGAAACGTCCTTGGGATGATGCCTCATCCAGAGAGATATAGTGACGAATTACTGGGCTGTAACGATGGGGTTAGTATTTTCAATTCAATTTTAAAACATATAAATAATTAATTCCTTGGAGGGATTATGTTTGGTTTAGGTACACCTGAATTACTTTTGATTGTCCTAGGTATAGCATTATTATTTGGTGGTAAAAAGATACCAGAATTAATGAAAGGTTTAGGGAAAGGTATAAAAGAGTTTAAAGACGCGTCTAATACATCAGATGTAGATAAAAAAGAGTAGAAAATGTTTGACATTGGTTTACCAGAGCTATTATTAATTGGAATTGTCGTACTACTTATGTTTGGTCCAGACAAGTTGCCAGAAATAGCACGTAGCTTAGGTAAAGGAATGCAGAAAGTAAAACAAGCACAAATGCAATTTCAAAATGAATTGAATAGTGTAAAAGAAGAAATGAAAGTTCAAGATGATGACTTAGTTGATGACCCTATCAATGAAATGAAAAAGAACGTCGTGAAGAATGTTGATGAAATAAAAAAGAATTTACGCAATCTAAATAAAAATTGAGAGAAAAAGTCTTGTTAATACCTTACTTTGAATTGAGAAAACAATTTGAAATGAAACAGATTTCTGTATTAGAAACTGTTAATAACTTATTACTAGAAATAGAAAAGAAAAAGCATTTAAATGCTTTTATTACTGTTACTGAAGAATCAGCATTAGCTCAAGCTAAAGTTTCCCAAGAAAGATTTGATTCTGGAAACCCTCGATTACTAGAAGGAATGATATTAGCAGTTAAAGATAATATCTCCACTAAAGACATTCGTACTACTTGTGCTTCGAAAATGCTTGAGAATTACGTCCCAATTTATAATGCAACAGCAGTACAAAGATTACTCGAGGCTGGAGTTATTATAATTGGAAAGACTAATATGGATGAATTTGCAATGGGTTCATCTAACGAGAATTCTTATTTTGGAAATGTACTTAATCCAATTAACAATGATTATGTACCTGGTGGATCATCTGGTGGCTCAGCCTCTGCTGCAACAGCTGGTTTGTGTCATGTATCTCTGGGTTCTGAGACTGGAGGTTCTGTAAGACAGCCGGCGTCATTCACAGGTATTTATGGTTATAAACCATCTTATGGTAGAATTTCTAGGTATGGATTAGTTGCATTTGCTTCTTCATTAGATCAAATTGGAATTTTTAGTAAGAGTTTGAAAGATTTATCTTCAGTTTGTGATATAATAACCGGAATAGATGAAAACGATTCAACAAGTGCTAATTTAGATTCGACAAATAGTATATCACAATTAGAGACCGTTTATAAAAATCTTCGAGTAGGGTATGTCTCAGATGAAGTGCTAAATAACTGCACAGATTACGTAAAGGAAAAATACCGCAAAGATTTGAATAAATTGAAAGAAGATGGTCATGAACTAATTGAAATTCCGATTCACTATGCTGAAGCATGGATACCAACGTATTATATCATTGCAACTGCTGAAGCTTCTTCAAACTTAGCAAGATTTGATGGTGTTAGATTTGGCTATAGACCAGAGTTAAATGATGGTGATAATATTTATGTTAAAACAAGATCCAATGGTTTTGGAATGGAAGTCAAACGTAGAATTATGCTAGGTACCTATGTACTATCAAGTGGATTTTACGATGCATATTACAGAAAAGCTCAACAAGTTAGAAGAAAGATTGCCGATAGCTACAAAGCTACATTTGATAAAGTTGATTTCATATATATGCCAACAACTCCTGGTTCTGCATTCAAATTTGGTAGTAGAAACGATAATCCTATAAAAATGTACAAAGCCGATTATTATACAGCATCAGCTAACTTAGCTGGTGTACCTGCTATTAATATTCCTTCGGGGTTTGATGACGAAGGAATGCCTTTTGGTATGCAGGTACAATGTAAAAATTTCGACGATGATAAGATGATAGGGTATGCAAATTACATCTCTAAATTGATTAATAGTTAGTTGCGGAAAGGGAGGGATTCGAACCCTCGGTACCCTTGCGAGCACACACGCTTTCCAGGCGTGCCAGTTAAACCACTCCTGCACCTTTCCGTTCAATCATGGTTACAAAACTAACATTAATGAAATTATAAAACAATTTTAAATTCAACGGCACAAGATTTGCTAATTGATTTCCTATGAATAGAAGAAATTTACTTAAAATATTAGCAACTGCCTCCCCCCTATTAATTGGTTCAACTTATAATAAGTTGGACGAATATTTTTATAATGAATTACCTGATAAAGATACTAAACTAAACAAACAAAAAATACTTCCTAGAGGATTAATATCAGGAAAATCTAAAGTTGCCATTACTGCAACTTCTAGTCCATTATCAACATATGAGATGAACGATGCTCTCAATTTTTTAAAACGTGAAAACATTTCATATGAAATTGGTGAGACCGTTAAAAACAATAATTCTAGTTATAGATATCTTTCTGCATCTGACGATGATAGAGCAGCAGAATTTATGAATTATATTGTTGATGATACAATTGATTGTATTTTATGTGGCAGAGGTGGCTATGGTGTACTAAGAATATTAGAAAAACTTGATTTTGCAATTATTAGAAAAAACCCTAAAATTATTATTGGATTTTCTGATGTGACAGCACTTCTCACTCCAATATTTGAACATACAGGGCTTGTTACGTTTCATGGACCAGTAGCTGTTTCTAGCTTTAATTCTTTTACACAAGAGCATTTTAAAAACATTTTGTTTTCGAAAAATAAGTTTGAACCTATCGTAACTCAAGAGCCTAAAGCGATAATAATAAATGAAGGAAAAGCTAGAGGAGTACTCAAAGGAGGAAATTTGAGAATGATAGTAAGTACACTTGGTACACCTTATGAGCCAAATCTAGATAATAGTATTTTATTCCTCGAAGATGTATCTGAACCTGCTTATAAAGTAGATAGAATGTTAAGTCAACTTCTAATTACAGGTAAACTCAAAAATTGTAAAGGTATTATATTTGGTCAATTTGACAATCTAAATACGAGACAAGCTTTTCATCCCGGTTATTCTTATACAATTAAAGAAGTGATAGAACAATTATACAGTAAATTGAATATACCTATAATGGTAGGTATGCCCTTTGGTCACGTAAAAGACAAATTAACCCTTCCGCTAGGTATTCTATCAGAGATAGATACTAACAATCGTTCGATTACAATATTAGAACGTTCTGTTATTTAAAATTATTTTCTTAATTTATGAAACTATTTTCAATCTAATTTGTTTTTATTAAAGAGTAGAAACTTAAAAGGAATTATTATGTCTAAATTAATTACAGCTTTTGCAATATTCTTAATAACAATAGGCTCTTTAAACGCCCAATTTTTTAATATTTCAAGTATTGAAACTGATAAATTCCCTTGGGTAAGTACAATATTTGTAGCAAAAGATGGTGATAATGAGTTTATAAAAAATGCAACCATTAATCAATTTTCTATAGAAGAAGATGGAATTTTTGTCCCTTTTTCAAAAATGAAAATAGAATGTTTTGAAAGTCAAGATGTTCCTGAATTATCTATAGTAATTGTTGTAGATAAGTCAGGTTCAATGGAAAAGCCATTCGATGATAAAAAACCCAATGAGACTCCATGGCAAAAAGTAAGAGAGGGAGTAGAAGCATTTCTAAATACTATAAAATTTGTAGGTAGAACAGAAGCCTCTTTAGTTGCCTTTTCTAATGATTCATTCCTTGGATGTCCATTTACTAATGACCCACAACAGATACTTGATTCACTTGACGAAATAATCCCCAATGGTGCGACAAGATATGACCCACCATTTATTAAACCAGAATATATACTGAATGGTCAGACAAGAAGAGAAAGTGCAACATCTTTACTCAGAGAAAGACCAGCTAATATGAAAAGAATTGTAGTATTTCTAACAGATGGTGCTCCTACTAGTCCACCCAATACTTTAGAGATAATAGATTCATTAAACTATTACAATATTACTGCGTACAACATTTCTTTTTTAACTAATATGGATCCTTCATTAAATGAGATTGCAACTCAAACAAATGGAAGAGCTTATATGGTTGAGAAAAAAGAAGATTTAGTACATATATATACTGAGATTGCTATTGAAGCACAAAAAGCTTACTTCTGTGAATTGAGTTGGTTAACAGATTACCCATGTTATGACACACAAAGAGATAGAACTGCAGAAATAACATTCAAAGGAATCAGCCCATTTGGTAGAGGTACTAGAAGTTATGTAATCCCAGAAAGATTTATTCCTAATAGAACTTGGGATAAAAAAACGTATTCTTTTGGTAATCCTGAAGTTGGTTCAAATAATTCAGTTATCAAACAATTACAATTGGTAATTGGTAAAGTTGATTTTAAACTAGATGATATAGCAATTGTCCCTGATAATCAAGGATTTAAAATTAATAGTGTTAAGAATAGTGCAGGATTAGTTGTAAATAATAATTCAACGATTTTAGAAGGAGATACATTATTTATTGAAGTTGAATTTGAACAGTTTGGTACTAAAACCTTAAGGACTGCCACGCTCACTGCTAATGGCACACCTTGTTTGACTGCTTCTCAATTAGTTGGTGGTACTACAGATATCATTTTAGAGTCACCGAATGGAGGAAATGTATTCACAGTTTGCGATAATATCAATATTAACTGGAATGGTGTTGAACCTGGCACTGATGTTCATATTTCTTACTCAAAAGACAGTTTTTCAAAAGATTCCAATTTTATTGCAACTTCAACAGGTACATCATATAATTGGAACAAGAACCCGGGTCCTGGAAATTATAAAGTTAAATTAAGAGTTGACCCAGAAGCTAGATATATATATGCTTTAAACGAAAAGAGTTCGGGTAAAAGTCATGGTAGTTCTATAGCATTATCTAGAGATGAACTATTTACATATAGTACGGGCCATTATAATGATACTATTAAATTTGATAATACTGTATTGACAAATAAAGGTAATACAGATATATTTTTAGCAAAACATAATTCTGCTGGTAAATTAATTTGGGCAAATTCTTTAGGAGGTGATGGATTAGATTCCGCTTCTGGCGTTTGTGTTGATGACCAGGAACAAGTTTACATAACTGGCGCTACTACAAAAGGAGCAAAATTTGGTTCATCAGTAGTAAATACAGAATTAGGTGGTAGTGCATTTTTCATTGCTAAGACTACTCCGAATGGTGGTACATATACAGTTAGAACTATTTCTGCTAGAAGTCCTTACACAACTTTTGAAGCTTGGGGTACTAAAATTAGATACGATCAACCTACTGATAGAATAATAGTTCAATTTGGTACTAAGAATGATTTAGAAAATTTAAACCCTCAATATTCATTCAAAGCTAATACTGTAAGATATACTGCTATTTATGACAAATCATTAAATCCAATTACTATATTTGAAGGTTGGGGGGCAGGCGACTTTTCTTCTGATACAGATGTAACCGCTGATAAAAAATCCACTTACAAAATTGGCACAATGAGTTCTGATAAAACATTTGGTCCATTTAATTTAAAACACAGTGGGAAAAGTGATGTATATATTACCAGATATGGAGAAAACGAGCCTAGTGAAGATGTAAGTGAAACTAGCTTTACAATAGAAAAACCCGTTTTAGCTTTTTCAGAAACTGGTCCAATAGTATTTAATGATACTCCAATAAATGATGTAAATGCTAAATCACTAGCTAAGTTTGTTATTAATCAAAGTTTACTACCTATTGAGATAGATTCTGTTTACATAACTGGTACAAATAAAGATGAGTTTACATTAGATAAAACATTTGATGGTATTATTGAGTCAGGTGTTGCTAATGCGAAAGATATGTTTATAAATTTCAACCCACAAACTTCTGGGCCTAAAACAGCAATACTAAATGTGAAAGGTGAATGTACTGATTTAATTAGTATTGTATTAAATGGTAATGGTATTTGTGACTTAGTTTCTACAAATGAAATCAATTTTGGAGCTACTAACCTTAATTTGACTTCGAATAGAACTGATGTAAAAGTTTTTTATAATAATAACAATGTTCCAGTTAGGATTACACCACAAATAATTAATGATAATGATAATGAGTTTAAGATTATCTCAATAAATGATGATACTGGTTTAGTTGGGACTTCAATTAATGTAGAACCAAAGGATTCTGTAAAAGTGGAGTTAAGCTTTACTCCAGTTAAAGAAGGCAATAAGACTGCTACGTTATCATTTAATTCCGAAACTGATGGTTGTACTGACGTTGTAACCAAATTAATTGGTACAGGTGCGAATACTGATCTTTCTTATGCAATAGTTGATTTTGGTAGAAAAAGAATTAAAACAGTATCTAAATTAGATTTAGAGATTGTAAATAGTGGCAATTTGGATGTAAAACTTACTAGCATAAGTTTAGCAAACAATAATGCATTCACAATTGAACAAACTAGTGACTTACTTATACCTAGTAAAGGCTCTAAGAAATACGAAATAACATTTAATCCACAAACGGACGGTAATTATTCTGTTCCTATAAATATTGTTATTAATCCAAATGATGACCCAATATCATTAAATAATGTAATAGGTATTGGTGAAAACCCAACAGCTATAGGTTCAATTGACTGCGGAAATAGTAATATCCAAAATACTACTTCCAGTGTTGACTTAATACTAACAAACACATCAACTGTTGCGACTACTAAAGTTACAAGTATCACTATCTCCCCTACTTCAAATTATACTTTTGTAGGTGGGTTAAAGACTTATACTACAGTTCCAGATATTGCAATCAATAATAATATAACTATTCCTTTGGAATTTACTCCTCTAACTGCTGGTTTAAATAAACTAGTTTACACTATAGTATCTAATACAGCTATTGGGAATAATATTAATGATGTAGTAGAAGATCCATTGACTAGAATAGACACATTAGAATGTAATGCAATTCAAAGTAGTGGTGCTGATCAAGTGGAATTTGTTGGTGTTTTAGTTTGTGATGAACATAGAATTGATTTATCAATCCCGAATAACGATCCAAATAGTTCAGTAACAATTGATAGAGTGGAACTAACTCCTAGCGGAACTGATTTCTTTTTAAGAGATTTACCTTCTGGAAGTTTTGATATTAGTGCAGGAAATAACTATCCTTTCAAGGTTGCATTTCAACCAGATACTGAAGGATTACAAACAGCGAAAGTAACTGTTTATTATGCTACTGGAACTACCAAAGAATATATACTTACTGGTACTGGTAAAAGAATAAGATATTTCACAAACCAAAGTGAAATTGATGTAATACCTGGAAGTGAAATAACTTTAACTGTAATGGCTGAAATACCAACATTAAGCTACGATATATCTGAACTTGATGTAATATTGCAGCACAATCCGGATATTACTGCTTTCATTACTAATAATAATGGATTTATATTTACACCAATTAGTAATAATATAAATTGGACCTGGTCGAATAATACTAATAAAAATTCACAGCAGAACATTACTTTTGAAGGTATGTCAAATACTCAAGCTGATTGGTTAATCAATGGGACAACACATGAATTATTTGATATCAAATATAAAATGTACTTAGGTCCTAATGAAAACGATAATATCAAAGTTGCAGATTTTCCTAATTGTTTGAATCAATCATTTAGTCAAGTACAAAAAGTCAATATTAGTGGCGTTTGTGCTCTAGATAAAAGATTAATTGAAATAGGTTTAATTCCTGAGGAGAGTTTCTCTCAATTTGATGCTAATCT
>JBFHKR010000018.1:0-29250 GCA_041595255.1 Chlorobiota bacterium | reverse complement strand
TTGCGAAACATCCCGAGCGTCCTCAGGGTTACGAAGTATATTTAAACATATAGAGTAAACGAAGTTGCTATGCTCGTTTATTATATATCTGAATAACTCTTTTTCGCCAGAGTTTATCCCTTCTATTAGGTCTTTTTCCTCCAATTTACTAGAAAATCCTATTGGTTATCTTTTAATATTAACTTTCTTTCAACGATGAATTCTATAATCCAAAATAACCCAGAAAATATGAATAATGGAGGTGCAATAAACATACTTTCATCGTAGATCTCTGCCATAATAAATCCAACTAGAAGGCCTATTCCAAAGCCCAATAATAATGAACCAATTCGGAGAGTCCAATACATTACGTTATCTTTCTTTTTCCCAAAAAATAAACTTGCGTCTATATTTCTCTCGATTAACGCTAAACGTTCTTTTGATCTTGAATTTAAAAAGATATATGCTATTCCAAAGACCATTAAAAAAAATGAGAGCGGAACTATGGCTTCGAAGAAGTGTACCATGATAAAATCCTATAAGTTGTTGATTGATTTTGATACTTAGACGGCTGTCCAAAAATCTGGTTACAGATAATATAAAATATTTAGTGGATTTCGTGTTGTATGCGGAGCGCCTCTTGTAGGGTGAAGACTAGCACTTCTTCGTTTATATCTTCTATATGTTTATAAGAGAAGGCCTTAATCAAAACCCTACCTTCAAACTCAAGTCCGGGAATATCATTCAAATACTTTCCATTCCAAAAAGCTAAGTTCACAATCCCATTTTTCTTACAATTTATATAACATACATTCTTGATATATTCGTAAAAAGGAATACCATAACTAAACTTGAATTTTATTTTATCTGAAGAATCTAAAATAAATCTGTCTAATTCCTCTACTATAAGTCTTTGAACAGTAGGTAATGTGTCTAAGTATTCTTCGAGAAATTGATATTTTACAGCCATTTCTTCTTTTTAAAATAGACCAACATAGCTCCACCCATTAGTAGCATTAGTGCCCAAGCACTTGCGTAGCCATATTCCCAACTCAATTCGGGCATGTTCTCAAAATTCATACCATATACCCCTGCTATGAAAGTGATAGGAATAAATATAGTAGCGATGAGAGTAA
Source organism: Chlorobiota bacterium (assembly GCA_041595255.1). Lineage (GTDB taxonomy): Bacteria > Bacteroidota > Ignavibacteria > Kapaibacteriales > UBA2268 > PGYR01. Next base: position 28,135 of record JBFHKR010000018.1, on the reverse strand, counting down.
GCACTTTCATTATTTCATTCATCTTATTGCTGACTCCAGTCATAAAAACATCTTTTAAGGAGGAAACAGTCTCTTTGAAAGTTTCTATTGTTTCAATAATCTGGATAGTATGGTCATACAAATCTCTAAAGAACCTCTCAGTATCTTCGGATATAACGCCAAATTCTGCTCTATTGAGCTTATTTACTACTTCACGTAAAGGGTAAACAGAACGTCTCATATTGACAATCTGCTTTCTATGTTGCTGCAACTCATATAATAATCTATTGTCAGTCTCTTCAAATAGCTTATCTTCTAGTAATTCTAGTTTGTCTGCTATGTCTTCCATAACAACAAAGTAATTATCAACTACAGCATCCATAAGCGCAAACAGAAGATAATCAGAGCCTCTTTTTCTTATTCTTCCATTTTGGTTTTTAATCCTCGCTCTTACATTATCAAATATATCGCCTTTTTTCTCTTGAAATGAGATAATATAATTAGGACCTAGGACTAAACTTATAGGTTCTATATCAAGCTTATCATCTCGTAAATACATCATTTTGAAAAAGACCACAAGGTTTTCACCATAGATTTCAATTTTAGGTCTTTGCTCTATATTGAGTATATCTTCTAGAAGTAGTGAGTGTAAATCGAAGTCTTTACCTATTGTTTTTATAATTTCTACATCGTGGATTCCATCTACATTTATCCATGAGATATGATCTACTTTTTTTTCTTCATGAGCATTATTAGCATTTTCTAATATGAAACTTTCGTAGTGACTCTCACTATATCTAATAACTGATAACTCGACAGGTACATCTGCAACTTCCCCAGTATAAATAAGGGATCCGGGCGCTTTACCCACTAATTCTTTTTGGCGGCTAATTTTCTTCGTTAACTTAAGTGGGTTTATACTATTTAGTATTTCATTTGCTTTTTTCATCAATCATGCTTTCTAATTTTGAATAAATCTTCTCTGTCCATAATTCCGCCGAAAGTGCAATATCATTGCTTAATAAGTCACCATTTTTAAGCATTTTTTTACCAATATCAGATTTGAAAAATCCAATCAATTCAATAATTTCTTCTTCTGAGTAATATGAGACATATATATCACGGACTTGAATTAAATAATCATTTCTGAAAGATTCTATATATGTTTCTTTTATCTCTTTATAGTTCTCTAAATCTGAGCTAATCTGAAAGTAATCTAATACTTCTACAGCAATCGACTCTAAATCAACATTATTCATTTCACTGATATCAATTAATTCATCCGCTAATCTTAAGTGACTTTCTGTATATTCTAAAGATAACAAGGAATTAGTTACTAGCAAAAATATAAAAAGTATAATATATTTCATTTTTATTTGGTTGGTTTATTAGTGTGATGAATACAAGATAAGAATTGGAAAGATAGAATACAAAAAATAAAAAGCCTTCAAACTAAAATTAGTTAGAAGGCTTTGAAAATATTATCAGATAATATTATACTCTTATTTTACATCCTCAGGAGCTAATACAAACGATTTTAAGCTTTTGTAGTTAAGATATTGTTTAGCAGCTTTTCTGATATCTTCTTTAGTAAGTTTATCAACAACTTCTAGATAACCATCAATACCACCCAAGTTTTCATTGTACCAAATAGAGTTATAAATCCAAGCACTCCAAGTATTATTATCTTTTAGTGCTAGTTCGAAATCTCTTCTTTGAGTTTCTTTTATCTTTTGCATATTCTCGTCCGAAATCAAATCTCTTTGCAATTCTTCAACTATCATTTTAGTGTCTTCTTTGAGTTCCTCCACTCTATTAGGATCGCAACCGAAGGTAACTATAATTGCACATTCTTGATCGGGATATTTTTCATAATTAGAGTAAGCAGAAACATTATATACTCCACCTTTCTCTTCACGTAATTGCTCTCTTAATCTAATACCAAGTACTTTATCAAGAGATTGAACTAATTGTCTATTTCTTTGATTATATTCGAATTTATCAGAACTGAAAACCATTAAAACTCGGCTATTTTGGTCGATACCCTTTTTAAATTCTTTATTGAATGATCCCTTAGGCATTCTAGAACCCAAATCTTTCCAATTCTCACCTTTATCTGATCCTTTTAGAGAACCAATATACTTAGCAACCAATTCTTCGAAATTTACTTTATCTAGGTTACCTGTGAAAATAAAGTTAAAATCTCCAGCATTAGCAAACCTAGTTTTATAAGCTTTCATAGCAGCATTCATATCCACTTTTGCTAAATCATCTTCTGTCAGTGGCTTTGAACGTGGATGATATCCTGATAATATATATCCTACAGAATCACTTAAGACAGATTGAGGATTTCTTTTAGAATTAATCAAAGCATCAATTCTTTTAGCTTTCCAAGATTGGAATGATTGTTCATCAATTCTTGGATCTGTAAAATACAAATGTAATAATTGCAACATCTCTTCAAATTCAGAAGTATTAGAAGAACCTCTAAACCCTTCTGTCAACTCACCAATATTAGGACTAACATTGAAATTTTTACTAGACATCATTTTCATAAGTGAAACGATATCAAATTCTGCAATTCCAGAACTATTTACTAGCTCATCTGCAAATCTACCAGAAACAAACTCTTTATCTGACATCAATGACGAACCACCTTTGCTGAATGCTCTAAGAGTAATCTCATCATCTTTAAATTTCGTGTTTTTAAAGTAAACATTAGCACCATTCGAAAGTTTAATCATTTTAACATCTTGAGGTAAATCTTTTTTACTTACTACTTTACCTGGAGTAACTACTTTATCAAAAAGTGGTTTTTCGTTAACTTCTTCAGTATAAGCTGAGATATTCTTAGAAGTTATTTCGTTATAAGTTGCAGCAAAATCTTCTTTCGTTGGAACATTAGTCGCAGCAGCTGGGAGAGAAATCGTAGCAATGTAATTATTATCATCTATATAAGTAGCCAATCTAGCGTTAACTTCTTCTTTAGTAATAGTAGGTAATATTTTTTTAACGAAAGCATATTCGTATTCTATACCTGGCACAGCTTCATCAGTTAAAAAGTGTCTAACTATCTCATTTCCTAAATCACTTGATTCTACATTGTTTTTCTCTGAATACATTTGCTTGTAGTTTGAAGTAATATTATCCTTCATTCTAGAAAGCTCAGAGTCAGTAATACCGTGTTTAGTAGCTCTCATAGTTTCAGTAAGCAAAACTTCAGTTGCTTTTTTATATTCATTACCTTTAGCAACTGCTATCAAATCAAAGTCTTCTGCTCCCATCGAACTGCTATATCCCGCTCTTGAGAATTGGTATGGCGGATCAGCCGACAAACTTTGTTCAGCCAATCTTTCATTCAATGCACCAGCTGCGATTTGGTCAATTAAAGTAGTTTTGTATTCACCATAAGTACCTTTATGTTCTTTGCCTGGTCTTCTAAAAGAAATAGAAATTGTTGGGAATGGTAATTCTTTATCAGTAGCTATTGAAGTTAAAGGTATTTTATTTTCAGGTAAACTATACTTTTCAGGTTTTGGAGCATTCTTTGCGGCAGGAATACTACCGAAGTATTTTTTCACATACTTTTCCATTTTATCTACGTCTATGTCCCCAACTATAATTACAGCCATAAGATCAGGTCTGTACCATTTTTTGTAGAAATTTCTGAATTCTTCATGTCCAGAATTTCTCAAAAGTGTCGTATCACCAATTGGTAATCTGTCTTTATACTTAGAGTTGTAGAAAGATACTTCTTTGTGAGCATCAAACATTCTAGTTTGTACTCCACCTCTTAGACGAGCTTCTTCAATTATTACACCTCTTTCATCATCAATATCTTTGTCAGCAAATGTTACTTTATGTGCCCAATTCTCTAATATCTGAATACCTTTTTCTAATACATCGTCATTATCAGCAGGAAGTTCTAACATATATACAGTTTCATCGAAACTAGTATATGCGTTAAGATGTGCACCAAACTTAACCCCATTTTTCTCTAAAAAGTTTATAAGCTCTGATTTTGGATAATCTTCTGTACCGTTGAAACACATGTGTTCTACGAAGTGAGCCATACCTTGCTGAATATCAGTTTCATCAACAGAACCTATTTTCACAGGCATTCTAAGTGAAACTCTATTCTCCGGTTTGTTGTTTTTAAGTATAAAATACTCCAAACCGTTTTCGAACTTTCCAGTTCTAATATCGTTCCTTAATGGGAAAACTTCGTCAAGCGAACTGTACTTTACATTAGGTAACTCTTCCGCACTAACATTTAGTTGAGCAAAAAGAACTACTAAAAGTAGTATTTTGGCGAATAAATTCATTCTAATCCTCTAAATATAAAATAATTAAATTGTTTTTTGTCGTTTTCTATTTGTAATTACAATAAAACAGGTAAAAAGTTACACTAACCACGTTGAGTGATTATAACTCCCGCAATTATTAACACACCAGCAACTACAAAGTTAGCATTAATTGCATTATCTAGTATAAAATAAGCTAAAATTGTTGTCAATACTGGCTGTATATTATTGAATACAGATACTTTAGAAGCTTCTATTTTCTGAAGAGCATAGTACCATAGAGTATAACCTACGCCTGAAGTAATAGCACCAATATAAAATATCTGTAACCAGTTTTTTGTTGAAATATCAGATAAAGAATATGAAACTGGATGGAAATGGAACACTGGTAAATATAAAATAAGACCGAATACCATAGCTATACCAGTTGTAAATATAGCGCCATACTTTTCGGCTAATTGCTTACCCAATATAGTATAGAATGCCCAAGACAAGGAGGCAATTAACGCTAAGATATCGCCCTTGGTTGATAAATTATTAATATCAAAACCTTTATTTAAAAGCAAAAGGATAGTACCAATAACGGCAATTACAATTCCTAACAACTTTAGCTTCGTTGTCCTTTCTTTGAAAAATGATACTGAAATAATAAGAACGAAAGCTGGTACAAGAGAATAAGCAAAAGCAACATTTGGAGCTTGAGTCAACTCTAGTGAACTTAAGAATAAAAATTGATTAATAGGTATATTGAGCATACCAATTAATACGAATCTTAACCAATCTCTTGGTTTTACTTTCTTGAATATATCTAGTTTAAATAGAAGTACTAACGTGTAAAGTGTCGAAACTAATAAAGCTCTATAAAATAATGCAACTGGAGCTGGGATTTCAGCTGTTAAAGTTTTAGCAACAATATGTGTTCCTGAGGCGATTAATTGTTGTAAAAGTAAAAGTAGATAGATCAACTATATACCTTTAGGATTTCTATTTCTTGTGTCTCATAAGTGTACTTTTCTCTTATTTTCAAAGCTTTCTCCTTATATTTTTCTCGAATTTTGCAGTCCGATAATTTCTGAATTGCCGAAATAAGTTCATTAGTATTCACTTTTTCTATAACTATACCAATATCTTCACTTTCAACTACTTCTCTCATCGACTTCTGTGAGGAAGTGATTACTGGTAAAGCCGATTGAATAAATTCGAATAGCTTATTAGGTAAGGCATTTTGATAAGAGATACTAGTATCTTCGAATAAAACTAGTCCAATATCTGCAGACATTGTAGCATTGCTTAATTCTTCATAAGGAATTAGGCCAGTGAATATGACCTTAGAATCTAAGTTATTGGCTTTTACAAGTTCATTCAAGTGCCCTATATATTCACCATCTCCTATTATAATAAGCACAGCATTATCTACACTTTTCATAGCAGTAACAACTGTATCCAAACCACGCCCTTCTAAAATCCAACCTTGGTAGAGAAGGATAATTTTATCAGAGTTGATTTTGTATTTATCTCTAAGGTAATTGCTCTCCAAAAGTTCATGCTTAGGTGGTAGATTTTTAATTATGTGATAAGGAAGAGTATGCATAAATAATTTTTTCAAATAAGTAGCGTCCACTTCAGCAGTTACGATAATCTTATCTACATAAGTAATCAAGTACTTTTCTCTAAATTCAAGCACTTTTCTAGCAAATGGTCTATCTTTGAGAGAGTTCAGTTGTGAGTATATTTCTCGCGAATCATAGATGAGTCGTGCTTTAGTCTTAGTTTTTATATGCTTAGCAGCAGATAATGAATAGAAATCACCTGCGTGAACGAATTTTCCGGATAACTTAAGCTTCTTTATACTTTTTGTAAATTCCTTTTGAGCATACCTAACTTTTTGCTTTAGGTTTATTTTACAAGAGTGATAATTTACTTTTTCAATATAGTTAGGAACTAAACTATAATCAGGAGTAATAAGAGCTACCTTCCTCTTATATTTGATTAATGTTTTAACAAGGTTTATAGTCCTAGCATCATGTATAGGATTAGCAAAACATATTATTATTACATCATAGTCATTTTTCATCAAACAAATTTAACTACTTAGCGAGTTATAACAATAGGTTTTGATTCAGTAATATCATTTCCTTCTATCACTATAAAATAAATACCCGTTGGCAAATCCATTTCTGCTATATACTCTCCCCTTTCAATCTTTCCATTAGAATAATACTCAATATCGGCAATTCTTCGTTCGAGTTCACCTAGTTTTATCCCTTTACTATCATATAGAGACACGTTAACATTTACATTGTCTTCTGGTGTAAACTCCATATAGCTTATGGCTAACAAACTATTACTTGGGTTCGGATATGGCGCTGAACTCTCAAAAATATGTTTTTTGTCTAATCTGATTGATGTGAATCTCCAAGGAACATCACATTTGGAAATTGCTTCAAAATTAAACGGTTCAACTACTCCTTCTATTTTGAAAAAGTGAGGCGAACAGACATCAGGTATTTCTACTATATCTTCGAAATTACCTGTCGAATCACCGTTGAAACAAATAAGAAATTCGGCAGTCTCGTAAGGGGCTAGTCTTGGCAAATCACTTGGCGGAGCGGCAAAGTAGTACTTATCTTTCAGTTTTATCAGTTGAACTTGGTAATCAATATTTGATTTATTGGTTATACTAACTTTTTGGCATATTTTATTGCCAAGTGTAAGAGTATCAAATCTAAAAGGTTCAGAAATACTGTAGTCAACAGAAAGTCTATTAGAATCTATTTTTACAGAAACGAAAAAAGATGCCGACGTATCAATACATCCAAACTCAGATTCAGCTATTAAAACATAATTCCCACTATCTTTCACAAATATAGATTTATTAACTGAGATTAATTCATTCGAATTGTTATACCACTTGTATCTGTAATGTTCAAACTCAGATTGTAACAGTATAGAGTCACCTATACAAAAGTTATTTTTAGTTAATGGTAATATATTGGGAGTCGGTAGAGGATTAAATACAACATTTATAGTATCAAATTTCAAACATCCGTCTGGGCTTGTAGTCTGAACTATGTAGTCACCAGTTTCATATACATCTAAGTATGATGTTGTATCACCAGTATTCCAAAGATAGCTTTGGTACAATGTATCAACAGTTAACCTAATTGTATCTCCCACACAAAGATTATTAGAATTACTAGATTGGATTTCAGGAATATAATCTGGATAATACATAACTTTAAAATCATATATAAACGCTGTATCGCAAGGACTTGCGTACGCAAAAGCGCGATAATCTCCATCATCACCTGTGTAGTAGGAGTTCCCTCTTCCACAATTAGTCCAAACAGTTTTAGGTAAATGGTCTGGTGGCTGTATTTTCAATTCAGCTATATCTCCTCTACATATATATACAGTATCTCTCGATACCACTTTATTAACCTCAGTTACATTGCGAGTACGAAAAACATCATCCCCTACTACCCATCCAGTTGTGTCATCAATAAAGAATATATCGTCCAAATCTCCTTCTATGCCACAGTTTAGATTTTCCCAATTATTACCAGCATCACAAGTAAAGTAAACAGACTTTTCAAATCCACAAGCCCAACCTGAAGTTTTATTTACAAGAAATGATCCGTACATATTTATAGTATTTTCGAGGATTTTCCTCTGAATGGTCTTTCCTTTATCAGTAGTAAATAGCATACCTCCATAACCTAAGAAGTCACCTTGGCAACCTTCAGCTATTGGTATAATAAATGAGGAATCTTGGTAAGATAACTCTTCTGCCCAATCTATAGGACCAGTTGTAAATTCTATATTCCAATTATCTCCATAGTCAGTTGTTTCCCATATATATCCAGATGAAATAGCTTGACCATATCCAGTAGCACCGTCTATACGAACATCAGAGAGCTTTGTCCCCGTTCTTATTTCATAACGTCTTTGAGTCCAACTCTGACCTCCATTCGTAGTCTTGAAGAAGACTTGAATTTCGCAACCAGTGATTCCTGATGAAGCTACTGCTATCCCATTATTATCATCATAAAAATAGCAGCCCCACATAGAATATTGCTGTCTAGAGATAGGAGATATGTTGGACCAAGAGCGACCACCATCTGTAGATTTATAGATAGATCCTGCTACATTATTGTCGGAATCATCACCAGAAGTATAACCAATATTGGGAGAAGTAAAGTGAATACTTTCCAACTGTATGTCTTTATTAGGATCAACTCTAACTGTTTCCCAGTTATCTCCACCGTCTGTAGTAAAAGATACTTGACTATTGAAACCACAAATCCAACCTAAGTTTCTATTACTAGGTAAAAAGTAAACATCTAAATAAGCTTCTTGTGAATATCTACCAGCTATATTAACCTTCTCCCATTTATTTAGCCATTGTGATTGAGCAAGAAATGGAATGAAAAGTAGTATTATATATAGTATTTTAGTTTTCATTATGTAGCAATAGACAAATTAAGTGGCAAAAAAGTTTCACAATCTACAAAAGATTTATAAAACAAATCTTGTTACAGACTTGTGGAAAACTTTGATGTTGAAAATTACTTCCCCCTATTTATCAACACACTTAGGGAAAATTGATTAATTTTACAGCTTATGTGATACGCCCGTATCTTATTGTTTTTATTGTGCTTACTGCGAATAAGTGATTATAGTAGAGTGTTTCTATTGTTTACACTCATAACTAATTGAATTTTTTAACCTTTGAAAAATGCAAGTAAAAATCAAAAAAAAATGAAAATAAATTCCTTGCCTTTAATGTAAAAAATCACAAAATTGGAAATGTGGTCATAATTCAAATCAGATATTATTTTTCCCCAAATATCTATTTTTGAATAACAGGAAAGATACGAAATAAAATAATTAATTCAACTAAAAAGCGAAGCAGGTATATACGTGGCAAATCAAAAAGACAAATTTGCATTGTTCCCTGAGAAGGATTCAGCGAAAGACGTTTCGAAAGACAGAAAGTCTCCAACAAATAGAGACGAAAAAGCGAAAATCAAATGGGAAGAATGTCTAGAAATCATAAAAGACAATCTGAATGAACAAGCGTTTAGCTCATGGTTCGAGCCTATTATTCCATTGAGAATTGAAGAAAACAACCTAATTGTTCAAGCACCTAGCCAGTTTTTTTATGAGTGGATCGAAGAACACTACTACGATCTATTGAGAAATTCACTGACAAGGGTAATGGGTAGTAAAATCAATCTTCAATACGAAGTGGTAATAAAAAATGACTCAGATGATACTTTAGAAAGTAGAACGATTAGAGTCCCAGCATTTAGAAATAACTCAGGTTCACAAGGGGCTATTAATTTTGCTGAGCAGAATAAGAAAGAAGAGTTTGCAACTGGGCTAAACCCTCGTTATCATTTTGATAATTTTGTGGTTGGCGACAATAATCAACTTGCATTCTCAGCTGCAGAAGCTATAGCTAAAAAACCAGGTGGCACAAGTTTTAACCCATTATTTATATATAGTAAAACTGGATTAGGTAAAACTCACTTGATCCAAGCTATAGGCAACGAAGTAATAAAGAAAAACCCTAAGATGAAGGTTAGATATACTTCGAGTGATAGATTTACTATGGAGTTTATTACTTCTATACAAAATAACAGTGTCAACGATTTTGTGAGTTTCTATAGAAGCGTTGATGTACTAATAGTAGATGATATACAGTTTTTCAGCAGTAAAGAAAAGACACAAGATAATTTCTTCCATACATTTAATGCGTTGCACCAAAGCGGTAAACAAATTATTCTAGCTTCGGATAAATCACCAAAAGAGTTAGTAGGATTGGACGAACGACTAATTTCTAGATTCCAATGGGGTTTATCTGTTGATATACAAAAGCCGGATCTGGAAACAAGAATGGCTATTTTACAGAAGAAATCACTAAATGAAGGTATTGAATTACCACACGATGTATTAGAATATATGGCTGAGAACGTTACATCTAGTGTACGTGAATTAGAAGGCTCATTGATAGGGTTGATAGCTAAAGTTACTTTAGATAAGAAAGACATCAGCTTAGAGTTAGCTAAAGAAGTAGTAGCTGGTGTAGCTAAATTAGAGAACAGAGAAATCACAATGGATGATATAAAGAAAACTGTTTCTAATTATTATAATATTTCGATAGAAGCTATCGAATCAAAATCTAGAAAACATGAGATAGCGTTGTCACGTCAGATGTGTATGCAGATATCCAAAAAGCTTACAAATCTTTCTCTTAAGAGTATAGGTGCACACTTTGGAGGTCGCGATCACTCAACAGTGCTTCACTCTTGTAGAGCAATAGACAACTACTTAGAAACAGATAAAAAAGTCAAGTCTGATTATGATAAAATAGTTAGTGAAGTTAAAAAACACTAGTTTAAAGTTTATCATAAAGTAATATTAAAACGTCTCAGATTCTGAGACGTTTTTTTTTGTAACAAAACACCATGTTAATGTGTTTATATAAGTAGTGGGAAATATATTTTCAATAAATCAAATTTATTTCTTAAATTTCCCTTAGCATAAAGGAAAAAATATGAATTTCAATCTTACATATAAATCAATCTCTGGTTTTAAGTTTGGGCTAATACTCTGCTCGGCTTTCATACTCGGTTCTGTACATATATCGTACTCATCTTCAAATAACGAATTGTCAAGTGAAGAGATATTCAAACCAGTTGCTGAAAAACTAGTCAAACAAGGTGTTGACTCTGCCTTTATTTATAATTTGATTAAAGATAAAAATGTGAAATTTGACGAAGGTTTCGTTAAAATCAACGTTATAGGTACTGGTAAAGCAGCAGATTATAGTAGCCATTATAATTCAAGAGCTGTCAGCAAATCCAAAACATTTTTATCGGAAAACTTGCAAATATTACAAGCAGCAGAAGATAAATATGGAGTACCTAAAGAGGTAATAACTTCAATTTTATATGTAGAAACGCGACATGGCGGATATCTAGGTAACAATAATATAGTAAGTGTATTTTTGAGTACTGCTCTTGCTGATCAAAGTATATTTATAGATATGAACTCTAGAACTTTGAAAGAAACTTATAATAATGACTCTGAAGAGTTAAATAAATATCTAACTAAACTAAAAGATAGAGCAAAATATAAAACTAAATGGGCGATGGAGCAATTAGTAGCACTAGAGCAGCTCGATAAATTGTCGCCTGTACCAATAACTGAAATACAAGGTTCTTGGGCTGGTGCCTTCGGGATGTCACAATTTTTACCATCGAGTTATGTAAGCTGGGCAGTAGATGGCAATGGCGATAATATAGTTAATCTGTTCGATAAAGAAGATGCTATTTATAGTGTTGGTAATTACCTTAGTTCCAATGGATGGGGGAAAACAGAGACTAAAAAGCGAAAAGCTGTTTGGCACTACAATCACAGTAATGCTTATGTAGATGCAGTTCTGAAGTTATCTGAATTGATAGCTTCCTAATAATCTTATAAAAATGAATAGTAAAAAATTTATTACTAAGAAAGACTGGTTTGGGATGGTACTAACACTTGGTCCAGCCCTTATAATTACTTTATTTACCATTTTATCTATTCTAGATACAGCACCCTCAAGTAGTAAAATCACACAGATTATAATGATAACTATATCAATTATATTTTGGTCATACGTCGTACTTTGTTGGTATTTTACTTACTATATTTTAGATGAAAATACTCTAACAGCAAGAATGGCATACTTTAGATACCAAAAGATAAATATAGCTGAAATAGAAGAAATGAAAAAGCAAGAATTCGGAAAGGGAGTATTAGGACTTTCGAAAGATATACTTTCTATAAAACTCTTAAATGACACCATACTAAATATCTCACCATTAGATATAGACGGTCTAGTAAATGAAATCAATCTAAGAAAGTCTCAAATTCTTAGTCAATAATCAAATAACCTAAGTCATATTAGATAAATCTAAGCTTAAATTAAAAAGATTATGCTTAGATTATGCTTTATTTTTTTGTAATATTCAGAAAATTATGTCTTCAAAAAGCAAACCCTTTGATTATAATAAGTTTAAAACAAATAAAGACGAAAAGTTAATACTCTATCGTAATATACTATTACCTCGAATGATAGAGGAAAAGATGATATTACTTTTGCGCCAAAATCGAATATCTAAGTGGTTTTCGGGTATTGGTCAAGAAGCAATCTCAGTTGGCTCTACATTGGCTATGTTAGACGATGAGTTTATATTGCCAATGCATCGTAATCTAGGTGTGTTCACTAGTCGTAATATGCCATTAAAAAGATTATTCTCTCAGTTTCAGGGGAAAGCAAATGGTTATACTAAAGGTAGAGATCGTTCATTCCACTTCGGTAGTATAGAAGACAGAATAATTGGAATGATTTCTCATCTTGGCCCTCAATTAAGTATTGCAAACGGGCTCTCATTAGCAAAGAAGTTAAATTCTGAACAGAAAGGGACTCTCGTATTTACAGGAGATGGTGGAACTAGTGAAGGCGAATTTCACGAAGCTTTAAACTTAGCAGCAGTATGGAAATTACCTGTGCTATTTTTAGTAGAGAATAATGGATACGGTTTATCTACTCCTAGCTCTGAACAATTTGCTATGAAAGACTTTGTTTCGAAAGGGCCGGGATATGGGATAAAAGCAAAGAAAATAGATGGAAATAATATATTAGAGGTATATGAAACTGTAAAGGAAATAATGACCTCTATGAGAAAGAATCCTGAACCTGTATTATTGGAATGTATTACATTTAGAATGAGAGGACATGAAGAGTCATCTGGAACTAAATACATTCCTCAAGAACTATTTGTAGAATGGGATAAAAAAGACCCTGTAGTAAGATATGAAGAATATCTACTCCAAACTAAAACTATATCTGAGGAAGATGTAAAGAAAATAAGAAGCGAGTTCTCTGAGTATATTGATGAAGCTGTTGAAAGTGCGTTTGATGAACCAAACATAACAGTAGATACAAAAACTGAATATGCAGATGTATATAAATCTAGTCCTCATATAGCAATTAGTCCAAAGTCTGACAAGAAAACTGAAAAACGATTCATTGAAGCAATCTCAGATGGTTTGTATCAAGCAATGGAACATGACAACAAAGTATTGTTAATGGGGCAAGACATAGCAGAATATGGTGGTGCATTCAAAGTAACACAAGGCTTTTTAGATAAGTTCGGGCGAGAAAGAGTTAGAAATACACCTATTATTGAATCAGGAGCAATAGGTGCAGCCTTGGGTTTAGCTATAGAGGGCTATAAACCTATTGTTGAAATGCAATTCTCAGACTTTGTAACTTGTGGTTTCAATCAAATCGTAAACAATTTGGCTAAACTTAACTATCGTTGGGGTCAAAATGCAGATGTACTTATAAGAATGCCAACAGGTGCAGGTGTAGGTGCGGGACCATTTCACTCCCAATCTACTGAAGGGTGGTTTTTTCAAACTCCTGGTCTCAAGTTGGTTTACCCATCAAATCCAACAGATGCGAAAGGGTTATTAGTTGCTAGTATCAATGAGGAAAATCCTGTACTTTTCTTCGAACATAAAGCACTATATAGAAAGATCAAAGAAGAAATATATGATGATATATACAGTATAGAAATAGGTAAAGGCAGTTATGTTACACGTGGCCATTCAGCATGTATTATTACTTATGGATACGGAGTACATTGGGCAAGAGAATTAGTTGAACGCAAAGGGTTAGATGTGGAGATAGTTGACTTGAGAACACTACTACCATTTGATAAAGAGATAATAGAAGAAACAGTGAAAAAAACTAATAGAGTACTACTATTACAAGAAGACACAATTACTGGTGGAGTAATTGCAGAATTATCAGCATATATAAATGAAAATCTATTCGATTATCTAGATGCACCGATTGTTAGAGTAGGCTCTTTGGATACTCCAGTTCCATTTGCTGATGATTTGGAAGCTAACTTTCTTCCGAATGCAAGATTGGAAAACAAACTAGATTATTTATTAAACTACTAAAAGCTTTTAAACTGAGTAACTTGACTTTATAGTCAATTTATTCTTATTTTTGGAGCTATTGGAATAACTAAAAACAAGCAAAATAAGGTATTTGAGATGTATATTGATATAATGAGTCCCAAAAAGCAGGTAGAAACGAATAACAAAAATCCAAAAGCAAAGAAAGTTTACATAGAAACTTATGGATGTCAGATGAATATTGCTGACTCCGAAGTTGTGGCTTCTATTTTGGCTAATGATGGTTTTGCTATTACAGATACTGCAGATAACGCGGATGTAATATTACTTAATACATGTTCAATTAGAGAAAATGCTGAACAAAAAATATTCCATAGATTATCACATTTACGTCGTTATAAAAAAAGAAAGTTCAAATTAGTAGTTGGAATATTAGGCTGTATGGCCGAAAGATTGAAGACAAAACTAATTGGAGAACGAGACCTAGTTAGTATTGTTGTGGGTCCTGATGAGTATCGCTCGCTACCGTCATTGATAAACGAGGCAATCAGAGGTGAGCAAGGCGTAGCAGTAGAATTAAGCAAAGTTGAAACTTATGAAGATATAACTCCACTAAGGACTGAAGGGGTTAGTGCTTGGTTGTCTATTATGAGAGGTTGTAATAATTTCTGTGCTTTCTGTGTAGTCCCTTATACTAGAGGACGAGAGAGATCCAGTAGTTATGAGTCAATACTTCAACAAACGATTGGACTTTATGAAAGTGGAGTAAAAGAAGTAACTCTATTAGGACAAAACGTAAACAGTTATAATGATAAAAAAGCAGGAAAAGACTTCCCTAAACTATTAGAAGGAATAGCTCAAGCTCTACCTTATCTGAGAATTAGATATTCCACAAGTCATCCTCACGATATGAGTGATGAGCTTATATATGCACATCAGAATTATGATAATATTTGCAATTTTATCCATTTACCAGTACAGTCTGGAAGTAGCAAAATCCTAAAAAAAATGCGACGTGATTATACAGCAGATGAGTATCTAGAAAGAATAGCAATGATAAGAAAGCATGTACCAGGTGTAGCACTTTCCACAGATATTATTTCTGGTTATTGTACTGAAACTGAAGAAGACCATCAAATGACACTTGATTTGATGAAGGAAGTCAGATACGACGGTGCGTTTATGTTCAAATATTCAGAGAGAGGAAATACTCTAGCTGAGAAAAAATATCCAGATGATGTACCAGAAGAGGTAAAGACAAGGAGATTAGAAGAAATAATTCATCAGCAACGTGCTATAGCCGGAGAAATCAACGCCGCTGAAGTCGGTAAAACTCACGAGATATTAGTCGAAGGACCGAGCAAGAAAAAAGAAGAAATGTGGCAAGGCAGAAGTGACACTAACAAAATGTGTATTTTCCCATACAATGGTGAACAAGAAGGTGATTTGCTTAAAGCAAAAGTAGTAAGTTCAAACTCAGCTACTCTATTCGTAGAGATAGAGAAATAGAGACTGAGTCCTTATCATAGAAAGTATTAAATTTTAATCCAAAACCAAATTAATCTACGGTTCCGTGATTTATTGAAATAGTTCGCAGTTCTCCTGGGCTCTTCTAACGCCTATGACGTTAGAAGAGTGAGGTCACGACAACGGGCTTGGGATTCGGAGACGTAAGCATTACGTCTCTACAATCCATAGCGAGTAAAGATATACCTATACCTTAGTTTCCTTCCATTTTCCTTTGGTGAAGAGCCAGAGAGTGAATAGACCGACGCCTATTTCGGAGATGAACATACCCCAGAACACACCCGATTCTTGCCAATCAAAAATAATAGCTAAGCTATAAGCGAGTGGAATTTGGAACAGCCAAAAGAAAACTACGTTGATTAATGTTGGGGTTTTAGTATCTCCAGAGCCATTGAATGCTTGTACTGATACCATCCACCATCCATAGATGAAATAGCCATAGGATACTATCTGTATCCATTCGGCACCTACTGCTATTACTCGAGCATCATCAGAGAATAGTCTCATTAAATCTTCGTTATAAAAGAAATAAACTATTGAAACTAGAACGAGAAATATCATATTATAGAATCCGATTTTCCAAACTGATTTTTCTGCTCTATCGGGTTCTCCTGCCCCCAGATTCTGTCCTACTAGAGTAGCGGCAGCATTCGATAAACCCCATGCAGGCATCATAGTAAACATCATAATTCTAATTGCTATAGTAGAACCAGCTACAGTTTCAGCCCCCAATTCAGAGAGTATTCTAATAAGAAAAACCCAAGAAGTCATAGCAATTATCATCTGTCCAATGCCACCTAGTGAAGTTTTGACAATGTTAAGCATTATTTTCGAATCAACATAAAGCTGAGAAATGGTTACCTTAATATGTTTACCACCTTTGAATAGTACCCATAATTGTACTGCTACGCCAATACCTCGGCCTATATTAGTTGCCATAGCAGCACCTTCTATCCCGAAAGCAGGTATAATCCCCCAACCGAAGATAAGAAGTGGATCTAGTCCAATATTTATTATATTTGCTATCCATAGTACTCTCATCGCTATAGCAGCATCTCCTGCTCCTCGGAAAATTGCATTGATAACAAATAAAAGAACAATAACAGCATTTCCTCCTAGCATATATTGAGTATATTTGTAACCCTCATTTATACTCCAAGCATCAGCGCCCATTAGTGCAAGTAAATCTTTAGCAAAGAAAATACCACCTATAGTAAGTGGCAAAGCAGCTATTAACCCAAGAATTATGGATTGGACAGCTGCATTTCCAGACTCACTAGTATTTTTCTCTCCTGTACGCCTTGCTATGATAGCCGTGACTGCCATAGATAGCCCCATAGCAACAGAGTAAAGTATAAAAAGGTAAGTTTCTGTCAGACCAACAGTAGCTATAGCAGAGGCTCCCAATTTCCCGACAAAATATATATCGACTACAGCAAAAGTTGACTCCATTACTAATTCAAGTATCATAGGAATTGCTAATAGAAATATAGCTTTTCTGATACTAATAGTTGTGTAGTCGGCTTCGGTTCCTTTTATTGCGTCTTTTAGATTCTCCCAAAAGGATTTCTTGACTATTGGTGGGAGCGATTCTACATTCTGATTTTCAATATTCATTTATGCATTCTTTAATTTTTCAATATCCAATTTAGTCATATTCATAAAAGTATCAACAACTCTTGGTGATTTTATAGGATCAGACATTAACTCGCCTAATATTCTTGGCACAACCTGCCATGAAACACCAAATTGATCTTTGAGCCACCCACATTTATCCTCTCTACCACCATCTTTCAACTTATCCCAATAGTAATCTATCTCATCTTGTGTGTCACAAGTAATAACGATTGATACACCTTCGCTAAATTGGAATTTATGATCAGCAGAACTATCCATTGCCATCATAGTATAGCCGTTAAGTGAAAATTGAGCATGCTTTACATTACCTTCAATATCATCATCACCGTTATTGTATTTCAATATACCCCGGATGTTAGAATTATCAAATATAGATGTATAATAATTGATAGCTTGTTCAGCTTTACCGTTTTGCTCACTAACAAACATTAATGTCGGTGAAATTCTTTGCTCCGTATCTTGCTTTTCACCAAGATAAAGTTGCCAATTGACGCCAAATTTATCTTCAACCCAACCGTAACATTCGCTCCAATCGTATTTATCTAAAGGCATCAGTACATTACCTTTAATAGATAATAGCTCCCATGCGTTACGTATTTCTTCTTCATTTTGGTAAGTCACCATAAATGAGATAGAAGGATTTATCTTATGAGTATCACCTCCATTCAATCCCATAAATGTCTGTCCGAGTAAATCGAACATAACAACAAATGGATTTTCAGATTTAATAGTTGAACTATCGAATACAGAGCAATACAGATCTGCTGCCTCTTTTGCGTTACCGTCGAACCAAAGACAAGGGTGAAGGCATACACTCATTTCGAACCTCCACTATTCTCACTAATTTCTTTTAGTTTGTTAAGTGCTTTAGGCCACATAGCAGAGAAATATTCATCATATTCAGGATAAGAATCACAAATAACTTCTACTTTAGTTTTATTACCTTCTGAATAGAAATAATAATTTTCTAATCCACCAGCCCATTTTTCGACTTCTACACCAGAAGTGATTTCTTCTCTACCTTTCAGTAAACCGAGATGTTCAATTGAGATAAACTTATTTGGTATGTTTTCTTTTATTCGGCTTACCATACCTTCTTCATTCCCTTCTGCATCACAACCAACGAATAAGATTTTTGAGCCTTTATCCCAACTACCTTTGAAGCTAGAAGAAGGGTTAAATTCTGCAGTCCATTGACTATATGTGTCTTTAGATATCATACTAGAGTAAACGGTATCGATTGGTGCATTTATATTAACATCAAACTTCAGTTTTACCCAGTTCCTAGGTGTTTCGACATACTTTTTGAATGTATCAAGTATACTTTGCCATCCAGTTTTTTGCATTTCTATTGGATTCTCATTTTCTGCTTCAAATGTAGAAATCACTTCAGTTCCACCTTCAATTTTAGTAAAAGTAGTCCATACTTTTCTTCCATCATCCAATGTATAAACTATTCTTTCATGTTCGTCAACTTCATTGTAAACACCACTAAAATCGAATCCGAACGAACCATCTTTCGCTTCCATTCTTGAATTGAATCTACCTCCTATTCTCAAATCATTCTCAGCAGATGTTGTGTGCCAATCTTCAGAAGCTGCGTTCCATTTTATTATATGTTCTGGACCTGTCCATACATCCCAAACCTTTTCTATAGGTGCATTTACCTTTGCTTCTATTGTCACTAATTCTTTTTTAGAATTTGCCATTTTTCACCCCATAATTATATTAATCATAAATAAGACATTACAAAATTCAACAAAATTTTATAATTTGCAGCAGTGTAAATGCGACATTACTAAGGGCAATTTACGACAATTATCATATAATAATATAATCATGAAAAAAGTAAGTATCATAGTCCCTGAAACTGCAGTTATAGAGGCTGTAGCAGACCCTCACTATATGTTCCGTGCAGTCAATCAATTCCTAAAGCAACAAGGTAAAGAAAAATTATTCGATATAGAAGTGATAGGTCTCAAAAAGCATATAGAACTTGAAAACAATCTCTATACTGTCAATGTAGATAAAACTATTGATGAAATAAGCGAAACCGATTTGATTATAATACCTGCAATTAGCGGTGATTTTGGGAAAGCAATAGAAAAGAATTTGGAATATATACCTTGGCTTATTAATCACTACGAGAAAGGGGCAGAATTGGCCTCACTTTGTGTTGGTTCATTTTTATTGGCTTCCACAGGATTGTTAAGTGGTAAAAAGTGTTCTTCACATTGGGTTAGTGCTAATCAGTTCAGAGCATTCTTCCCAGATGTCGAATTAGTAGATTATACTATAATAACAGAAGAGAACGGCATTTACTCAAGTGGTGGGGCTAATTCATATTGGGCATTACTACTTTACTTAGTCGAAAAATATACGAATAGAGATACCGCAATATTGGCGGCTAAGTTCTTTGCTATTGATATAGATAGAGACAATCAGTCGAGATTTATGATGTTCGAAGGACAGAAGAATCATGATGACAATCAAGTTTTAGAAGTTCAGAACATAATAGAGTCAAATTTGAAAGATAGAATTACTGTGTCAGATTTGGCTGAGAAATCTTCATTAGGTAGGAGAAGTCTAGAAAGAAGATTCAAAAAGGCGACTAATAATACGGTACTCGAATATATACAAAGAATTAAAATAGAAGCAGCCAAGCGCAGTTTCGAATTGAGTAATAAGAATATAACTGAAGTAATGTATGATGTAGGTTACTCTGATAATAAAGCTTTTAGAACCACTTTTAAAAAAATAACTGGTATGACACCAATCGAATATAGAAGTAAATATTGCAAAGAATAACAATATTTATAGATAATACGTATATTTGCGATATGACTTGCAAAAATAACATACTAAGATTAAATGAAATTGCTTAAATATCTGATACTTATTGGGATAATTTGTTCTATTTCAGTCACAGCTCAAGTAACCGATTTCCAACGTGGTTTAGAGGCATTTAATGCTAAAAATTATGAAAAAGCATTTAAACATCTAGAGAAATATGCTAGAGATTCAAATGACTGTGTTTCACAATATATAGTTGGTTTTTGCTATGCAGATACAAGTTTATCAATGGCAAATGATTCTTTGGCGGAACTCTATCTACTAAAAGCTTCGGAGCTAAAATATGGTAGAGCTATGGGAATGCTTTCTGTGATATACTTCGAGAAACAAAGCTATGACAAGCATTGGACAATAATGTCATACGTTTGGGCCGAACTAGCCGCATACTATGACCCTATACAAAGTGTAAACTCCAGAAGACAAGTTATAAGGGAGTCACTAGACGAAAGTGAAATAGAAAAAGCAAAAGCTATAATAGAAGAGAAGAAGAAAATACTAGACCCATTAGAAATATGTATGTAAAAATGGGAAATACTATTGCATTTCCCATTCCCAAAATTAATTATTTTCTATTTTGAATATAAACTTACCATCGCCATCAGTGTCCACTATTATTGTTCCGTTCTCTTTTATTTCGCCAGAAAGCACATTCATTGAAAGAGGATCAGTTATTTTCTTCTGAATAGTCCGCTTAATAGGACGAGCTCCATAGTTTACATCATAGCTTATCTCGGCTAACCATTTCAAGGCCTCATCTGTAATCTCTAATTTCAGATTTTGCTTCGATAATCTTTCTGCTAATATATTGAATTGTAGTTTTGCAATATTTGCCACTTCCTCTTTGAGTAATGGCTTGAACATAACAACTTCATCTATTCTATTAAGAAATTCTGGACGCATTACCTGCTTCATTTTTCCAATTATTTGCTCTCTTGCCTCTACTAACAGTAGCTCGCGGTTATCAGAGTTCATCTCCCCCATTTTACTAGTCAAGAACTCTGTACCCAGGTTTGAAGTCATAATAATAATCGTATTCTTGAAATTCACTGTTCTGCCTTTGCTATCTGTCAAGCGGCCATCGTCTAATACTTGTAGCAAGATATTGAACACATCGGGATGCGCCTTCTCGATCTCATCAAGTAAGATAACGCTATACTGTTTTCGGCGTACATTTTCTGTTAGTTGTCCACCCTCATCATAGCCGACATAGCCAGGAGGTGCACCTATCAGACGAGTAACGGAGAATTTATCCATGTACTCGCTCATATCCAATCGGATTATTGCATTCTCATCATCGAATAGATATTCAGCTAATGCCTTCGCTAATTCCGTCTTACCAACACCAGTGGTACCTATAAAGATGAATGACCCTATAGGTCTATTCTCATCTTGCAAACCGGCTCTAGAGCGGCGAATAGAATTAGATACAGCGGCTACGGCTTCTTCTTGGCCTACTACTCTTTCGTGCAGCAGATCTTCCATTTTTAGAAGTTTTTGCTTTTCGCTTTCTATCATCTTTGAGACAGGTATGCCAGTCCATTTGGATACTATTTCAGCTATGTCCTCTTCGGTAACTTGCTCTTTGAGTAGATGACTGTTTTTTTGTAACTCTTCTAATTCATCATTAGCTTTAGTTATTTTTGATTCAAGCTGATGTATTTTACCATAGCGGATTTCGGCGACTTTATCTAGATTGCCTTCTCTTTCGTATCTGTCGGCTTCTGTTTTTAGCGCGTCTATTTCTTCTTTGAATGTGCGAATCTCTTGTAGTTTACCTTTCTCAGATTCCCACTTCGCTTTTAGTATGTTTCGTGTTTCTTTTAGATTAGATAGCTCTATCTCTAGTTCTTTTAGTCTATCTTTGGTAGAAGTACTCATAGTTATATGTCTTTGTTTTAATCTATATTTGTATTCTTAGAGACGTTTTTGAGAATGAATAATTTTGTAAAAGTAAAAGGCGAACCAATTGTACGGTGCTCCTTTCCCTTACTCCTTTATGAATTTTTTGGTGAAAATCTCACTACCTAATTCAAGTCTAATAAAATAAGTCGCTGGGGCTAAGTTAGAAATATTATAATCAATCGGATAATTCTGATTTTCTATAAGCCCTTCATCTATTTTTCCAATTTCATTTCCCAGTAAATCTATTATGCTTAGTTTTATTGGCTCATTCGTTGCAGAGCTGAAATGGATACTAATATTATTAGAAGAAGGGTTGGGAGTCACCGTTAAGTTTAATCTTTTATTATCTGTACCTTCGACTGAAGTCTCTACTATATGACTTGGAAATAATAATAAGTAACTATTCACATGGGCAGCAAAAAGTTCCTCATTATTAGAAAAGCTAATATTATCTTTACCTCCTATGTTTGAATAATAAACTAATTCCTTTGATTGTAAATTATAAATCTTTAAATCTTTACTGTGAGTAATTCCAACAATTGATTCAAGCCGATTAAACTCAATATCTGAGGCTTCTACAAAGTCGTGACTATCAAAAACTAGTTTATCATAAAACTGTTTTGAATAAAAATTATAAAAATTAATTTCTCCACCTTTATTATTCCAAGCTATCTTTGACCTGTCATTCATAACGACAAGTTTATCTACGTGACTATAATTATCTGTTGTTATTTGAAAAGCAAATAATGAGTCAACTAATTCTTTTGTATCTCTTCTATATATTAAATAACTAAAAATATCCTTCTCATACTTTGGGTGCATTCCAGGTGTATTTGCATTATTATCATTGACTCTAATATAGAAGTATTCGTCATTATTCCCTACATAATCATACTCATGAATTGACCTTCCCCATTTCTGGTTGTCTTTTTCAAACTCTTTCATAATCTCAAAACTATCTAATATCTGCTTCTGATTAATATCCCAAAAATATATTACTTTTGGATAATGACCTTTTGTTGCCATAAACTCATTTTTAGATTTGGCGGTTCTTATTCTTCCTAAGTATGTTTCTTGTTTCTGAAATCCCTCTACTACCTCTCTCGTTTGCCAATTAAGCAATTTGGGTGTACTATCTTGAACAAAAACTAGGTATTCTTCATTGTAGTTATAGTCACCTAATACTTCCGATGCGATAAAGAAATCTTTTGCACCCTGCTCAACTTCCCAGAATTCTATGCCATTTCGCCATAAGATCACATACCTATCATCAGGTGTAAAATCTACATCTTGATTTCCAGAACCAGTATAGCGATACCACAGCGTATCTATTTCTATAGCACTGGCGGGTAAAACCATTGATAAAATAGTTAATAAGGTTAGTAGTAAGTTCTTCATTTCCCTTACTCCTTTATGAATTTATTGGTGAAAATCTCACTTCCTATTTCAAGTCGAATAAAATAAGTACCGACGGGGAGATGTGAAATATTAAACTGAGTTTGATAATTATTAGTATTTACCAGTCCATTTTCAATTATATTTAGTTGATTGCCCAATAAATCAATTAAACTTAATTTTAAATTTTCAGTCTTATTAGTTTCTACATCAATTAAAATCGAGTGAGTTGCTGGATTTGGTGTTACTGTGAAATTTGATAACCTGTTATCATCAATTATATTTGATATAATCCATCTTTTATTCCTAATAGAAATAGCCGTACTCCCTGCAATAGCAAAAAAATTAGATTTATTTGAAAATTTAACAAATTCTACACCAAAAGGATATTGTTGAAGCATTTCGTTTGTTTCTCTGTTAATAATGCGGAATCCCGTACCATCTGCAATTGCAACAATAACTTCATTATTTTCAAAATCAACTTCATTAATACCTGATTTGGTATTTGCATAAATAAATTTATCATAGAATAATTTTGTATTTAAATCATAAAAGTTTATTTCTCCTGCCTTATTATTCAATGCAATTTTACTTCTATCAGATAAGACTGTTAAATTGTCTACCCAATAATAATTATCCTTCTTTTCTTGAAATATGAATATTGAGTCAACTAGCTCTTTAGTCTCAATATTATATATGTGATAGAAATAATTTGACTTACGAGAAGATACGGGTAGTGTTTGTACTATATTGTTATGATCATTATACTTTACATAAACAAATTCATCATTATTCCCCAAGTAATCGTAGTCAAGAATTCTTCTCCTCCAAGATACATCTTCGATTTTAAATTCTTCGATTGGGTTAATACTATCTATTTTACTTTTATTATTGATGTCCCAAAAGTATATAATATTTCTATCTTTATGATAGCCCCACAATTCTCTATTAATTAATTGAGCCATAAACTCATTTTTGGATTTTGCTGTACGTATACGTCCTATATTTTCTTTTTCCTTCTCAAAACCTTCTATTACTTCTCTTGTCTGCCAGTCTAATAACTTGGGTGTACTGTCTTGTGCGAATACTAAAAACCCTTCGTTGTAATTGTAGTCACCTGTTGATTCAGTAACAATTGAGAATTCCATTACACCTTTTTTAGTTTCCCAAAATTCTATTGCGTTCGTCCAAACAATTACATATTCATCGTCCAATGTAAAATCGATATCTTTTATACCTCCAGTCCATCTAAACCAAAGAGTATCTTGCTCATCTGCTTTAGATGATAATAATATAGACATTAGAATTATCAGGGTTAATAATAAGTTTTTCATGATACATTTTTCAGGACAGTTGATTTTGTTATTGATTAAAGTAATGAAATAGAGTAGATTAACCAAGAATTATTCGAAAAAAAAAGGAGCCATTGGCTCCTTTTTAGATTTTAAAAATTTCAAACTAAACTAGCTATCTTTCTTCTTAGCAGCTGGTTTTTTCGCCGCTGCCTTTTTCTTAGTGGCTGGTTTCTTAGTTGTAGTTTTCTTTGCAGCTGGCTTTTTCGCAGCCGCAGTTTTAGTAGTTCGCCCACCTCTACCTTTTTTGGCAGGAGCTTCGGCTATCAAGACTTTACATTCTACGTGTGTCAGTGTTTCAGGTGTTTTATCCTTTGGTATCTTCGCATTTACTTTCCCATCAGTTACATAAGGGCCGTAACGTCCATTCAGTACTTTTATACCATCATCGAATTCTTGTATAGTATTTTTGCTTTTTTGCTCTATTTTATCTTTTACTTTCTGTTTTGCTTCTTCGAGTGTGATTGTGAAAATCTCGTCATGAGTTATAGAGGCATAGGTTTTGTCTATTTGCACATAAGGGCCAAATCTACCTATATTGACTTTCACATCTTTGCCATCATCATTTTGACCAACTACTCGCGGCAACTTGAACATTTCTAGAGCTTCTTCTAATGAAATAGTCTCTATACTTTGGCTAGGCATAAGCGAAGCAAAGCGAGGCTTTTCTTCGTCTTCGTTTTCTCCCATTTGGAGCATAGCACCATATCTACCGATACGAGCATAAACAGGTCGTCCAGATTTGGGATCGTTGCCTAATAATCGAGCATTTATAGCATCTTTTTTACTAATATCTTCAGATTTTTCTACAGTTTCATGGAATCCGACATAAAAATTCGAAATCATTTTGTTCCATTCTTTCTTTCCTTCAGCGATTAGATCGAACTCTTCTTCCACGTTTTTAGTAAAATCAAAATCTACAATCTCAGTGAAGTGTTTCACAAGGAAGTCAGTCACTACTTTCCCTACATCTGTTGGGAACAGCTTATTTCGTTCTTGACCAGTAGTTTCAGTTAGCTTCTCTTCGGAAACTTGACCGTTGACTAATTGCACTTGTGTGTATTCTCTATCTACCCCATCTTTATCAGTTTTCTCTACATACTCTCTATTCTGAATAGTAGAAATAGTAGGTGCATAAGTAGAAGGACGGCCAATTCCCATCTCTTCTAAAGTACGAACTAGTGTAGCCTCTGTATAGCGAGCTGGTGGTCGACTAAATGTCTCTCGACCAACAATCTCATTAACATCTAATTTTTGACCTTTAGCCATAGACGGTAATATCTTGCCATCTTTTCTGACTTCAGGATAAACTTTTAGAAAACCATCGAACTTGATTACTTCGCCTTTAGCTAAGAAATCTGTATTATTATTTTCGAATCCAATATCAGCAGTTGTTCTTTCTAGTTCAGCATCAGCCATTTGAGAAGCCAAAGTTCTTTTCCAGATTAACTCGTATAGCTTATCCTGTCCGTTGTTACCTGTATAGACAGTAGGCTGAGTCAAATCGGTCGGTCTAATAGCTTCGTGAGCTTCTTGCGCACCTTTTGACTTAGTTTTAAATGTTCTTCTTTCGTGATATTTAGCACCAAAACTAGAGTTAATATAATTTGCAGCTGTATTGAGTGCGTCATCAGATAAATTAGTCGAGTCAGTTCTCATATAAGTAATCTTACCAGCTTCATAAAGCTTCTGAGCAACTACCATAGTTTGCTTTACTGAAAAGCCTAATTTGGCAGATGCTTCTTGTTGCAATTTGGAAGTAGTAAATGGTGCTTGCGGAGAACGCTTACCAGGTTTGATCTTTAGATCTTTGATGAAGAATTGCTTGCCTACTGCTGTTTTTAAATAAGCTAATGCATCTTCTTTTTTATCAAATTTTTCTTTTAATTCGGCTTTGAACTCGTCACCATTCTCTGTGACAAAATCTCCAACTAATTTATAAGTCACATCAGGTACATGATTCTCTATTTCTCTTTCTCGCTCTACAATTATTCGGACTGCAACAGATTGTACTCTACCAGCACTTAATCCGTACTTTACTTTCTTCCATAATACTGGAGAAAGTTCATATCCAACTAATCTATCTAATATTCTTCTAGCTTGTTGTGCATTAACTAGTTCTTTATTTACAGCACGAGGATTTTCGATTGCCTTTTGTATAGCTTTTTTAGTAATCTCGTTGAATACTATTCGCTTTGTTTTAGATTCGTCCAACCCAAGAGCTTCGAGTAAGTGCCAAGCAATAGCTTCTCCCTCTCTATCCTCGTCCGTTGCTAACCACACTGTGTCGCTTTGTTTAGATAGTTTCTTTAGTTCAGCTACTGTTTTCTTTTTATCTGGACTTATCTCATATTTAGGTTCGAAACCATTGTCTATATCTATAGACATATCTTTTTTTGCCAAATCTCTAATATGACCAATCGATGATTTTACTATGAATTTTCCTTTTTCTATCTCGTCGAGATATTTCTCAATCGTTTTTGCTTTCGCAGGAGACTCGACTATTACTAATGATTTTGGCATTTAAGACCTTGTTTTTTTTTATTCTTCCAACTTTCGTGGCTGCAAATATACAAATTCAATTTTTATTATAACAGAACACTATAAGTTTATAAGTTTCGTTTTATGAGTAAATTTATTTGATTTTTTTCAATTTAATTAAACAAAAAGGTAAATATATGTCACTTTTAGTAGGTAAAAAAGCTCCAATTTTCAAAGGTCAAGCAGTGGTTGGAGGTCATTCTTCAAATTTAACTCCAGATAATGCATATAAAGAAATTTCATTAGAAGATTACAAAGGTAAATGGGTCGTGTTTTTTTTCTATCCATTTGATTTTACATTTGTATGCCCAACTGAAATTGCCTCTTTTGGACACTACTATAATAAATTTAAAGAATTGAACGCAGAAGTAATTGGGTGTTCTACTGACTCTAGAAATTCGCATTTAGCATGGAGAACGCACGAAGAAGATTTGAAAGATTTGCCATATCCATTATTAGCTGACTTTACTGGTGAAAATGCACGTAATTATGAAGTTTATAATGAAGAAGTTGGATGTGCTTTGAGAGGACTATACATTATAGACCCAGATGGCGTAATGCAATATGCGTTAGTTCACCCTATGGATGTAGGAAGGAGTGCTGATGAAACTATTAGGGTACTTCAAGCACTACAAACTGGTGAGTTAACTGCTTGCGGTT
>JBFHKR010000017.1:0-29861 GCA_041595255.1 Chlorobiota bacterium | reverse complement strand
TAGATAAATCTCTGCTAATATACCTAATGGCATCAATAAACCAATAAGTGAGAGCCAAGAAATAGTTTTGACACTACTCAATTCATCTCTAAACCTTAGAAGTAAATACCCTACTAATATATTAAGGAAAGCGAATAAATTGCCATGAACGTGTGCCAATCGACTTTCGAAATGTACGCCTAATCCGTAATTTGCAATCCATTCCTCTTTACCAGGTGCAAAGTCTCTGAGGTAAATCAGAAGAAAACCATAAGCCATAAATGCACCCATGGTCAAAAAGCCAATTGCTATATTTCTTTTCCCTTCCATATTCTCACCTTCTTTATGTTTTGTTAGTGAACACTCACTAACTTACAAAACGAAGATGTAAATTGCAAATTGTAAGTAATAGAGTATTTTTTTTACTGGGAAATTGATCCTATTAAAATATCTACTAGATTATTTTATTAATTGTATCTTAGCGCTTCCAATTACGCCATCTTGGTTATATTTCAGAAAGTAAATTCCGTTAGGTAAATCACTCAAGTCAAGTCTAATATGCCTAGTATTAGGATCTAATACAAATATTGTTGCTCCATTAAAATCTACAAGAGATACTTCATCAAAATTCTTTTTCAATTCTATTTCTACATTTCCTTCAGTAGGATTAGGCGATAACGAGATTAAACTTTCAACAGGTTGATTCTCAATACTTGTCTTTGTAGAAATAATATCACGGATTGCTTGCATTTTATAATTTCTATCAGGCTTAGTATAATCATCCGTCAAGCCCCAACAGCCATAGCGGTTATAAGATGAAGATAAGGTAAAGTGCATAGCTAAACCACCACCTATATTCTCCCAACCCTCTTGATAATTGTATTTTAGTACATTACCCATTTCTTCAGTTCTATGTGAGTTTATCAGATTATCAAGATTGTCAAGACCTCCACCAGATGGTACATGTGGACCACCTTCGTACGAAGTACACCCACCAACTAACCCCCAATCTTTTGCCTTATTAATGTGGTTTAGTCTATAAGTTGAAGTTTGTGCATTAGCCACTTGATTGCTAATATCAGCTATCATTCCATCATTTATAGTATTCAAATCATTAGAACTAGGGGAATCCGTCTGGAAGTAAAGAGCCGTACTAGTAGCATAAATATATTCCTTCGGCTCGCCGATATTGTCATTTATATAATTCAAATGAATGTCACTTCTACCATTATAAGCGTGTTGTCCTGCTAATATCACTCGGACTCTATTGTTGATAGCTCCACTACCAAATACATTCCCAAACCAATTAGATAGCTCTACAGTTCTGCGTGCATAATTTTGGTCAAATGTAATTCCATAATCATCTGCCTCAGCTTTATTGTAGGGGCCATGTGTTGCTTGAGTTGGGCTCCATACTTCATTGCTATTTTCTACATATATATTAATATTCTCATTTAGGTTATCTAGTAGGAAATTCGCAAGTTCAGCTACATAGTTTGAATCACAAGACATGTGTATGTTAATCCAAATGTCTTTATTCAGAATGTTTGATAATTCGACTATATATTCCCAACACCAACCATCTCTTTTATTATTAAGTTGTTGCATATTCACTTGAGCGGCGTCGAGAGGCGTTTTTCTATTCTCCCAAGTAGTCTTTGCGGGATAATTTGGCTCGCCATTCCATATATTCTGAATATTGTAATAACGATAGCATGCGAAATCAGCCGCCTTACAAAGGGCTATATACTCATCTGTGAATGTCTTTTTAGTATCTAGTTCGTAGCCAGGTCTCATAACTTTCAAATTAGAAATACCAGAGTTGTTCATTGCCTTGGGGCTTATTCTTGTGTTTTTAAAACTCAAAAAAACTAATCCGTGGTTTGGTTCATCATGCCCACCAACTATTAGTTCAAAGTAAGAAGTGTTAGTCTGATCATCGTATCTTAGATTCTCCAAAGTCACATTAGTACCAGAAACTGTCACATCTGCCAAACCGAGGAAAGATGCCTTATAAGTTCCGCTATAATCTACCCTATATTGATCTGGGTCGTCTATATTGCCAGTCCACTCTGCAGCAGGTCTGCCATCCATCAGCACTAGATCGAAATCACTCGTAGGCCATCCGAGTTCAGTATATCCCGATGCATTACTATACCTGACGGTGTGATTAATAATATTAGTAAATGCGCCATCGTCAACTAGGTTAACTCCCATCTCGAATTTTGCATCTAGTTGATTGAGACAAACGAAGAATAATAGTAGGTAGATATATTTCATAATAATTCTTTATTTTATAGTTGTTATTTTATCAATATAAACAACAATGCTATTAGATAATAATTACAAATTATTTATCAGTTGGACTAATTTACCAGAAATACGTAATTTGGGTTTGAATATTCAGCCTTTAACTCTATTGCTATAAATGCCTAGTAAAGGTACTAATAATTGATGCACTGCTACGTAGTTCTACAGGACTTTTTAACGCCTGCAGCGTTATCAGAGTGACGAGATATGAGTAATCCACAAAATTCTTTAATCCTATTAATTCGTAATTCAGACAGAAGAGTTTGGTGCTTCACTCCCTATCAAATGACGATGGATATTCATCATGAATATCGTAAATATCTTGCAATCCTGTTTAAAATATTAATACGATTATTAACCCCTAACTCAAGAACTGAAAAAGGTTCAGTTGGTTGATTCGGCTACCTACTTGTAGAGCGAATTGTAGGATGTTTTCTTCACGTTTTAGATTCATAGCTGATTCGGCTATATCGGTGTCTTCTTTGATAGAGCGGTATTCGTCTAATCTTAGATTCTCATCTAATAGAAAGTTTCTTGTACTTTCTAGTCTATTTATTTTACTTCCATTTACTGCTGCTAATATGTTCATTTCGTCATATTTATCAGCAACATCTTTTTGTAGAGTGTTTAGCTCAGCTAACTCATCTGCATTTAGCAAAGTCCGTGCTGGTCTTTGTGCTCCTGATTGATCAAACGCTACTACATTGTAAATATCTATGATTTTCTGAAGGGCTTCAGTACCACCAGCACCGAATATTTCTTCAGCTTTGGTGTTGACTCTTTCTTGAGATTTGTCAGTTATATTGACGTTTATATCTTCATTATTGCCTTTGTAAACTATCGACAATCCTGATGGATTAGTCGGAGTAGCTGTTCCTTGTATTATCTCAAAAGGCAAATTGTTAAGTGTAGGGTTAGCATTTTTTATATCTTTGGGTGAAGTCATATTCCCCGAGAATAAATACGCTCCATTATTATCCGAATTAGCTAGAGTTACTATATCTTCCAGAGCACCTTTTATCGACTGAGCAATAGCGAAGTGATTATAGCCAGTACTAGTCTTTGATACATCTACTACATAATCTCTTATCTCTTGCATCTTATCTGAGATTTCTCTCAAAGTAGTGTCAGTTTGTTGTAATTTATCTAGGTTAGCGCCTATATTATTGAGAAAGGCTTCGTTACGACTTATCTTATTTCTGAATAGGTCAACTTCTACCACGTCGGCAGTATTCTCAGCTATACTATGGTTCTTTTTACCCGAAGAAATACGCAAATTTTCGCTATTAACTTTGAATTGCGAATCATTAAGATTTCTTTGATAATCTCTATATATAGAGTTAGTACTTACTCTCATTATCTACCTAAATTTACAATTGTTCCTAAAACTTCATCGGCCATATTAACTACTCTCGAAGCTGCCTCAAAGCTACGTTGGAATTTGATAAGATTTACAGCTTCTTCGTCCAGATTCACACCGATTATAGTATCGCGTTGATTTTTCATCTGGTCTAGTACCATTGTACTATTTTTTAGCCCTGTTTGCGAATCGTTCAGCATATTACCAGCTTTGGAAAGCAAGTCCGAATAATATTCGCCTGGTGTTCTGTTATTAATGAAGTTTATATCATCTGCCAAAGCTGCAATCTGCAACCCGATTTGGTTATTGCCACTTTCGCCAGCTACTGATGATAGAGGTATATTATCCGAATCATTTAGGATAACAGCATTCACTTGTATTGATAGCGCATCGGCATCCGTTGGATAAGGCACGAAGAATGAACGCCCCGGAGGTACAGCCCCTGTATCATTTAGTCCAAAACCTCCAACACTTGCCATATTAACATTAGCAGCTATTTCTTTGGCAAGTTCATTAATAGATGTTGCTATTGAAAAATTACCACTTGTATCATCTTTATCTAAAGTCTCATTGTAATGCTTCATCTGTGCTTCTATTTTACCAGCACCCGGATTGATCTTATTAAGTACATTACCTTGTTTATCAGTCGTATATAGACCTATAGTTCTTTCGTTAGTTGTACCATTAGTAGATTCTACTAGCTTTAGCTCATTTATACTTTTGCCCGTAACTAGATTCATCCCATTCATATACACATTGACTGTACCATCTTCGTTGTGACTAACGTTCATCTTACCATATTCTGCCAACTGTTCAATAAGGACTTCCCTTTGATCAGCCATATTCAAATCACCATCAAGTGCAGAACTATGGTTATCAGAAATTCTCGAATTGATTTCTGCTATTCTTTTGGCAAGACTATTGACTTCAGCTACATTATCTCTAAGCTTAGAGAGAACATCTATTCTTGCTTCTTCGAAGCCTTCGGCTAGTTGATGAAATTTATCTGTCATACTCCTAGCGCTGGAGATTACTTTCTGTCTATAAGCGGATTTATCAGGATTAGAAGCAAGTTCGTCCCAACTAATAAAAAAGTCTGAGATTAGACTATTAAGTCCCATTTCAGATGGTTCACCCAATACACCTTCTATTCTTTTTAGTATTTCTTGGTCAGCTTCATAACCGGCATTTCTAGTTATAGAGTTTCTTATTTCTTTATCAAAAAATTCTTCTCTAAAAGACTTTAACTGATCAGCTATTACGCCAGTACCAACGAAGTTACCTGCCTCGTATTTAGAATTAGCAGTTGCCAAATCTGCTCTTTTACGAGAATACCCTTCTGTATTAGCATTGGATATATTGTTCGATACAACCTCTAATCCGTAGCGTTGTGCTAGAAGTGCTGATTTACCTATTTCTAATGTAGAAAAACCCATATTTATACCTTCACATCACAAACTTTACGACCATTTCTACTATTCAGAGTCGAGATTATATTACTTACACTATTTTTTGCCCTATTCGATAGCAACCTATTAGTAGTATTAACTTCTTGTAACTCTGCTACTATTTTCTTCATAGCGATTCGTATTCTACGAAGATCTATTTTATTTTCGCCTTCCACAGTTTTCTCAATCTCAGATAGACGTAATTGAGATGCCTCTACTCTGCTAATAGATAGTTTGGAAACCATATATCTCAATCTTCTTTCTTCCATTTCTTTTAGTTTGGCAGTTATAATATGCTGATCCTGAGATATTTTCTCTACCAAATCTTGCCTTTGTGACATTAGTGCTTCTCTCAATCTATTAGAAAGCATCAGTAATTTTTCAGTCAGCTCTTTTTCTCTTTTCAGAAAATCTACAAACTTCTCATCCATATTATTCTTCTCCTAGTGCCGAATTGTACGACAATACTCTACTCACATATTTTCTTGTTTCGTCGAATGGTGGTATTCCATTATGCTTCTCTACATTTCCTGGTCCAGCATTATATGCAGCTAAAGCCAGCTCCAAAGACCCATCAAATTTATTGAGCATCTTATTCAGATAATTAGTTCCACCAAAAATATTCTCTTCGGGATTGAAAGAATTTTGTACCCCTAGACTAGCAGCAGTCCCATCCATCAGCTGCATCAATCCTTTGGCACCGGCAGGTGAAACTGCGGTATGGTTACCCGCTGACTCTGCTGCTATAACTGATTTTATCAAATTCTTAGGAATACCATATTCCTTCGATGCTTTATCAATTATATCATCGTATTTTGAGATTTTTTCGGCAGCAGTATCAGATATACTAATAGGTCTCAATTGTTGAGGAGGAACTGAATAAGAATTTCTAGAAGGAATATTCTCGCCTGTCATTTGCTTGTACATCATCTGAGCTATTCCCATACCTCTACCTTGCTTTGATATATTATCAGCCAGATTTAGTTGAGCCATCTCTTGCATAGTATTTCCACCGAAGCCCTCATCATCTTTTTCTTCTAACTGTGCATTTTTCATCTCTTTGAGCATCATATTCACAAATATAGATTCGAACCCCCTAGAGGCCTGTTCTATTTTGGATTTTTCTGCTTCACTCATTTTCGATTTATGAGTTTTACTTACATTGTCGAACGCACTCATCTTACGTGCAAGCTGAGCTGTCTGAGCCATATTACGGCTTTGACCTGTATCTAAGTCTATACTCATTGTATTATCAACTCCCCTTGTAATGAGCCGGCTTCTTTGAGTGCTTGGAATATAGCAATCAAATCTCTAGGCTTTACTTGAAGTAAATTTAATGATTCTGCAATACTAGCCACAGTAGGATTCTGTACTGTTAAAGGCCTTGCTTGATTTATTTCTTCTTCGGTTTCTATTATAGCTGTTTCGGCATACCTTGGAGGAAAAATAGTGAAAGGAGCAGGTTGTGGAACTATAACTTGTCTTTGGATAGTAATATCCAATCCACCGTGAGCTATCACAGATGGAAGCAATTCGACATTACCACCAATTACAATAGTACCTGTTCTTTCGTTTATAACAACTTTCGAAGTAGCTTCTAGATTAACATTAAGCGCTTCTATTTGAGCGATTTTTATAAGCTGTTCGTTTCTTTCTGAAAAGCCTGACAAATCTACTTTAATAGTAGCACCGTCTTCTAAAGTAGCTTTACCATCTAAATCAGCTGAAGCATTAATAGCTGTCATAACTGTATTTGCTACAGTGAAGTCAGGTTGACGAAGAATTATACGCATACTTGATGCATCAGCTAAACTCTGCTCGACTTCTTTCTGAAGTATCAACCCGTTTGGTACTCTACCACTAGTTACGAAGTTCTTAGATACTCGGCTACCGAACGCACGTACATCATATCCACCTACTGAAAGTGGCCCTTGAGCATTGCCAATTATACTACCATCTGCTCTAGAAAGAGGGGTCATTAATAAAGTCCCTCCCTGTAAGGAAGTGGCATCACCCATAGCGGAAACAACTACATCTACCTGAGATCCTTTTTTCATAAATGCAGGTATAGTTGCCGTAACCATAACAGCAGCAATATTTCTAGTGCCATTATTCTTTCTATCAACTGTTAATCCGAAACGCTTTAGCATATTGATAACAGATTGATTAGTATAAGAAACCATTCTATTATCACCAGTTTGATTTAGCCCAACGACTAATCCGTAGCCTATTACTTGGACTCCACTTACACCTTCGATGTTCGCTATATCTTTGATACGCGCTGCTTCGATATTCATCAGTGGAAGTGTCAATACTATCAATATGTATATTATAATTTTTTTCATATCAGAATAGCATCCTCAAAAATTTTGTGATAAGTCCTGGTTCTTGATATTCAGACACCGTGCCATCTCCATCTATCAACAAAGTCAAATCCAAAATACTATAGGAATAGACCGAGTTATCAGGTCTAACATCTACCGGCCTAACTACTCCTCTGATAGTAACGAATTGAGTTTCACCATTGACTTTTGTTGTGCGTTTACCTTCTATTATTAGATTCCCATTATCTTCCAAATCTACAACTCTAGCACTTAGTTTTGAGCGTATAGATTCATTTCTAGAAGTAGAACCATCACCTCTGAAATCTGTAGATGTACCTAATGAAACATCTCCCGAAGTAGTACCGGAACCAGCAGAAACTCCGAAACCAGCTCCCACAGAAGACTCACGTCCGTTGTCAGTACTTGCAGAGTTCCCCGCCTTTGTATCCTCCACTATCAATACAGTCAAGGCATCACCTTTACGGAATGCTTTGAAATCGGAAAACAGAGAATTAGAACTGTTTTGCACGAACTGTGCCTCTAACCCAAAAGCCGAAAAGAATATAATTGCTATTAATAATGTCTTCATATTATTCACCAAGAATCAGTTCACCTGATTCATTTAATTTACCAGTTAGAATTTTTTTACTATCGCCACGTTTTACTTTTATAGAGTCTCCGGCTCTACCATCTTGTAGAGCAGTACCAAGTCCACGTATAGTTACAGCTCCATTCGTAGCTATTACAACTATTTCCTCGCCTCGCTTCACAGTAACATCAGGTAGTGTATTTATAGATGTTAATGATTCTCCCTGGTAGATTGATTTTGTAGCTACTCTACCTACTGGGTTTATATAATTATCTATTTTGTCTAATTCAACGAACTCATTAGCTCTAATTAGCATTGAACTAATAATATCAGTATTAGTTGGAATATATGTCTTTGCCTTATAGACACCAATTTCCTTTTTAACTATATAATGGAATATCTGACTTTTCAGCACTTTGTTATTTGAAACAAATTCTAGTTTTACACCATTATTATAAGCAGTAAATTGCTCATCGAAAACAGCTTTTACCTCATCATCTCCGACATTTATATCAGTGAACTTAGATAAAAAATCAATCTGATAATCATTTCCGTATTTCTGAATTAGAAATGTACGGCATGCTTCTTCGATTCTATCTGCTGAAAAAGTCGCTGCATTAATTTGCATCGACATTGATATAATTAATATGACTAGAAATGATTTCATATTATCGTTTTAGGTTAACTGCGGTATTTAGTATTTCATCAGCTGTTCTTACAGATTTCGAATTAAGCTCATAAGCTCTTTGAGCTGTTATCATATCCACCATTTCCTCTACCACATCTACATTTGAGCTTTCAAGATGACTTTGGTATATCTCGCCAGTATTATTGCTTCCTGGTTGGTATAAGATAGGGTCGCCTGATGCTGGAGATTCTTCGAATAAATTATCACCTATAGCACGCAATCCCGAAGGATTAACAAATCGAGCTAATTCGATTTGACCTAGTGTATCGAGGTCAGTGCTACCCTCTGCATAAACACCTACTACTCCATCACGGCTGATTTGCACTTCTACTGCATCAGCAGGTATTTGGAAGCCTGGGTCTAGGTAATACCCTTGAGTATTAACTAAGCTCCCGTTTTTGTCCATTTTGAAACTACCATCTCTTGTATAAGCTCTGGAGTTATCTGGCTTTTGGATAACGAAAAAACCATCACCAACAATAGCCATATCGAGTTTATTGCCAGTAGAAGTTATATCGCCTTGCGTGAATTGTTTTTTAGTAGCCGAGAGCTGAGTACCACTACCTATTTGAACTTCGTTAAGTGGTTCTACTCCTATTCTCGCACTATTTCCAGCAGGTTTTAATGTCTCGTATAGCAAATCTTGGAATTCAGGTCTAGTTTTCTTGAATCCAGTAGTATTTACGTTTGCAATATTATTCGAAATTATCTCAACAAATTTTTGCTGAGCTGAAAGCCCTGTGGCTGCGGTTCGTAGTGTCTTGTCCATTTGATACTTCCTGTATTTTGGATCAAATTAATTTTTTTAGTTATTAATAGTATTTACCTAATCCGATAGATTGCTCTAAGGTATTTTCATTAGTGGTAATTACTTTACTCCCTGCTTCGAATTGACGTTGTAGATTAATCATTTCTACCATTTCGTCAATTACGTTTACATTGGAGTTTTCTAGCCATCCTTGGCGAATACTTATTCTATCATTTGTCAATTTTTGATATTGGTTGTCTTCAGTAAGTATGAAATCAGACGATGATACTTTCTCTAGTACAGCGTAGCTATTAGTATCAACTATATCCAGATTTCCTTGGCTTACATTATTGATGAATATTTCACCCGAATTATCGATTCTAACTTCCGCTTTTCTGGTATCAGAGTTAAATGTATCACCCTGCATAGTACCAAATACGTTTATTCTACCGCTATTTGCTATTAAGTATTTGCCATTAGCAGAAATAACATCACCTTCCTGGTTTATTTTGAAATTACCAGCTCTAGTTAGAAATTCCTTTCCTTGTTCGTCATTCAACAAAAAGAAACCATCACCATCAATAGCAATATCGAAGTCATTACCAGTTTGGTCATAACTTCCTTTGTTGAAATCAATATAAGAACCAATAGGAGGGTCATTTTGTTCGGCGCTACCGACTATATTGTATAAGTTTGCTTTAGAGTCTATTAGGTTGCGCTCGAATACGGAGTCACGCTTGAAACCAACCGTCTGAGCGTTTGCAATATTATTTGATATTACTTCTAGCCGTGTCTGCTGTGACATCATGCCCATAGCAGCAGTGTACAATTCTTTGATCATGGGAATCCTTCCTAATCAATTTCTTCTATTATTTTCCTAATTATAGCCAAATCGTCTTCCTCTGATTTGAGCTTAGTAGATAAAGTTTTAACTAATTTCATCAACTCTAATTTAGAATCTTCGTCTTTATTACCTATCTGAGCCATGAGTTTTTCTATCACTCTCTTTTTATCGATGCTACTTTCGGCACCGTAAGCCCTTAGGAAATTGTTAATCTTTTTATCCATTTGATTGTTCTGCAATGTATATGCCAAATCTTTTTACAGCACATATAGTTAATATGTAATTACTTATATACCGTAACTTAGTAATATTTCAACTATTCTCCAAATGATATATTATAGGAATTAGATTTGTACAATATAAGCCAATAAGTTCGAAAATTAGCCACTTATGAGAATCGTAAAACTTTAACTGGTCTTATCTTGGAAGAAACAATAGATGGTATAAGCACTACAATAGCTGAGATTACAACAGCATTGAAAATAACAATAAAGTAATGCCATGGGTTAATACTAATTGGTACAGTATCTAAGAAATATACACTACTATCGAGAGATATAAATCCATATTGCTTTTGGAGTATAGAAAGCACAAATGCCAGAATACCACCCGTAAGCGCAGCTTTCAAAGACAAACGAACTCCAATAAAAACAAATATTTTGATTATATCTTTGGAAGACATGCCCAAAACTTTCATAATTCCGATTTGTCGAGTCTTTTCTACTATCAATATTAGTAGCATAGTTACTACATTGAGCACTGCAACTATAGTTATAATTCCTAGTACTAGCGGAATTGGCTCCTTTTGTACTTGTATCCATATAAGCGCCATTCGTTGGTAATCGAATACATTTTTCGCCATATATGGGAAGTTCAATTTGCTCGCTATTTCATTCGTCACATCATCTATATTATTTTTGTCTTTGACTGACAACTCTATACGAGTAGCCTTTCCTTTTTCAATATCAAAGAAACTATGAGTAGTATGCAAAGGTGCTATAATAATCGAATTATCATACTCTCCTAACCCAGTATCATAAAGAGCAACAATTTTAAATTTAGAAATTTTGGTTTTAGGAACTGATTGTTGAGTAGCATCAATAGAATATATAATTACATTGTCACCTATACTATAGCCCATTTTTTTTGCGACTTTTTTACTAATTATAACTTCTTTAGCGCTATCAGATGTAAATCCGAATTTACCCTTTTCTATGTTTTGACTAAAATCATTAATATCATTATTATAATCAATCCCTCTTAGTATAAATCCATCTATATCATTCTTTTTTCTGACTATTACAGGTTTTTCTATTATCTCAGTTATGCCCTCAATAGATGAATTTGATAAATCTACACTATCTAGTGTCACATATTCACTATTCATACTAACTATAGATATGTCAGATGTGAATTTGGCAGTTGTTTCGGTTAACATATCCTCAAACCCATCAAGTATAGAAAGTGACATAATAAGAGCAAAAGAACCGATAAAAACCGAAAAAAAAGCAGCCCTTGTGGTAAACTTGATTATCTTACCACTTGCACGAGTATCGTGAAATTTATCGATGAAGTATTTGATTTGAGAAAATTTCATATCTATTAATTTACGGAATAAATATTATCTAAGTAGAAAAGTTGGAAGCAATTTTTTCAGATATTTTATATTTAACTTTTTTATAAATTATGATTGATCTTAATAAAGAAACAAATTCGAATAATAGAGTAGAAAAAAAACGAATTATTTAAAACTCATAGGTTCTAACATTAAATTCAGTACCAGGGATTGGCTTTGTATTCAAATCAAACTCTACTATTTTATACTCAAATGGTTTAAACTCGGCAAAGATTCTTAGGACCCATTTATTCTTTCTGAAAATCTTTTTGGGTAATCTTTCAACCTCGAATATGGGATTCTTGATTTTTTCGCTTTTACTTTCATTTATTAGCTTCACTTTTATAACAACACTATCATTCACATGATATGTATCTAGTATTATTATCTTTAGATTATTAGTGATTGCCATTATTAGATTATTTGTTGCTATTACACAATATTAATAACACCAATTTACTCAATTAATCATACTAATTATGAGATTATGGATAATAATTATGAGTGTTAAAGTAAATAAGAAATTAATGACAATAATTGAGAAAAGCTAAAAAATGGATAGGTATATACCCGAATAATAATAAAAAATCAGTATTGAAATATCTATTATTTGTCACCTTTTAGGAGTAAATTTTTCAAAGCATTTATATTCTTTTTCTCATCTTCAGAATAGTGTTTAGCAGCGAAACCACTCAATCCCGAATTCTTATCTTTTATATTAATTTTAGGTGTGTTTTTCTCAGCTTCAGTACGTTTGTATTTCTCTTCTGGTAGATAGCCTAGCTCTTTATCAGAGAATGGCTTGTGTAACTTGAGCAATTCTAGTTTCTCTACACCAAATACATCCGTCAATTTTTCTTCAAGAGTTGCTTTCGAATAAGGTTTTGATATGAAATGATTTGTGCCCGCCTTAACTACTCTCGCAATAATGTCCACATCAGTTACACCAGAACCAACTAATACAGGTATATCTTGGGTAGTTTTTATAGCTTTCAAAATTTTGAGCACAGCAACTCCATCTAGCTCACGCATAAGTATATCCAATACTATTAGAGAAGGAATATGTTCTACAGCGAGTGCAATACCATTGAATCCGTCCGAAGCAGTATAAATCTCATCAAACCCATATTGTTTTAGGTTTTTGAGCATTATTCTTTGCATCCATACATCATCGTCTATAATTAGAGCAGTATGCATCTAGTCTTTCTTCGTATTATGAATTGCCAAATGTTCCAATTTATTTTTGTCTGAACCTAATGAGCTAATAGCTGTATTTTTTAATAAGTCTTTCAACATGTCAAATTCTACATTAGAAGACTCTTTATTAGTCTCAGCTATTTTATCGTAAATCTCTTTTCTATGTACCGCTATACTTTTCGGAGCATTAATACCAAGTCTTACCACTCCTCTGTCATAGCTAATAACTGTTATCTCGATCGAATTACCAATCGTAACTACTTCACCAACTTTTCTAGAAAGTACTAACATACTAGACCTCTTCACTCGAAGTGTGAATCACAGGTTGCTTAGTAGAGTATTTGTCCGAAGACATAACTATTTGTCTACCTTCTCTAGTTTCTACACCAAGTACTAACGGAGCTTTCATATTAGCAGTCATAACTCTTTCTTTGTTACCTAATGTGATAACTACGAAAGCTGCTTCTGTTTCCAAATTAATACTTTTTCCAGGATTGTACTTTATATCAACCATCCAAGGATTAATAAGAGGGAATCCGATTGTAGGATCATCTATAGAAATAAGCCATCTGAGGGGCGCAGTTTCCTCATGATTAATCAAGACATAATTATTAAAGTTTTCGAAACCTAATAGACCATCAGGAAAATGAAAAATCTTATCATTTTCTATTTCTATCTCTCCGAAATGAAGTGTCTTGATTTTTAGTTTACTAACTTCCTGTTTTTCCATCCCAAAATCCTTTTTGATATTTAGCAACCCAATAAATTATAAGTAATTAAAGCCTTATTTGTATAAGCAAATGCAATTATCTTGCCAAATTTATTACTTTTTATTCATTTCTCTTAGTTATCGGATATAGGCTGCTAATTCTGAAGGCAATATAGATAATTTATTCAAATTTATAACAAATTCAATAAATTGTATTATGAAAAAGAACACAAGAATATTACTTTCTATAGCTACTGGACTACTTTTAGTACTAGCATTTCCACCTATGCCGTTTTACTTTTTAGCATTTATATCTTTTATTCCTTTATTGTATCTAATTGATAATACTAAAAAGTTTTACTTCTGGAATACTTATACTACATTCTTTATATACCAAATAGGTACACTATGGTGGATTAGTAGTTTCCAAGAGAAGACTGACCCATTCCTTATGGCTTCTGGGTTTGTATTAGATGTGTTTCATCCATTTTATTTTATGATCCCTATTATACTGTGGCTAGTTATCCGTATTAGGATGCCTCGTAGAGTGTCACTTTACTTGTTCCCATTTATTTGGGCATCATTTGAGTGGTCTAGGACTCTTACCGAGTTCTCATTCCCTTGGATTTCAGTTGGCTATTCTCAAGTTTACAATACGAATTGGGTACAAATAGCAGACTTGTTCGGTGTATTTGGTACTTCCTTCTTTATAGTACTTCTCAATGTTATTATCTATGATTTGATTATTAACTATAAGAATGGTGAATCCTCTTTCAAAGTCAATAAGTGGCAATATTCTTCGCTATTTTTATTACTTGTGTTACCAATTATCTATTCTAATATACAGCTAACTAAGTATAATCACGAGTCCCTTCTTAGATCAAACGAAAAAGTAAACATTGGTCTAATACAACCTAATATAGACCCTTGGGATAAATGGAGTGCAGGGCCAGATGACCAAGTCAGAACTTTGATTAATTATTCTAATAACTTGCTAGATTCTATCTCAGATATCGATTTAATCATTTGGCCAGAAACAAGTATTCTATATTTGAATAATGATTTCAATTTAGACCATAATTTCGGATTTTTAGAAGAATGGGTAGATACTAATAATATTTCTTTGCTTACGGGTTTCGTTGATATAGTAGTATATGAGCAAAATGCACCTACTATAACTAAGAAAATGCCGTTTAGAGGGAAAAATGTGAAATATGATAATTTTAATAGTGCCTTACTTCTTGACTCTAATAATTATAATATTTATCA
The DNA here is from genome assembly GCA_041595255.1 of Chlorobiota bacterium. Lineage (GTDB taxonomy): Bacteria > Bacteroidota > Ignavibacteria > Kapaibacteriales > UBA2268 > PGYR01. The sequence goes on along the minus strand of JBFHKR010000017.1, from coordinate 14,781 downwards.
TAAGATGAAACTAACACCTTTTGGGGAGAGAGTACCACATGTCGAACTATTAACTTTCCTCACCGATTTTATTAACTGGGGAGTTGGTATTTCATTTTGGGGTATAGGCACTGAGCAAAAAAGCTTGCAATTGCCAAATACAAATGTGCAGCTAGCCTCTATTATATGTATAGAATCTATTCATCCACAATTCGTCAGAAACTTTAGTAGAGAGGGCGCAAATCTATATACGGTAATCACTAATGATGCTTGGTATGACTTCACACCAGGGCCTGAACAACACGCACTAATCTCTGCTTTCAGAGCAATTGAGAATAAAAGGTATATCGCTAGAGCTGCAAACTCTGGTGTTACTTGTTTCATTTCTCCTACTGGGACTATTTTGCATCGTGCAGAACAATATAAACAAGCAAAGATTGCTATGACAATCCCTACTATAGAAAATAAAACATTTTACTCTATATATGGTGAATGGTTCTCTTATTTCTGTCTGCTAACTTCCATATTTTTTCTAATTTACTCTATTTTCAGAAAAAAGTAAGAAGTAGTGTTACTTTTTAGCTTCTCGCTTGTTATATATATAATATATTGTTAAATTTAGAAAATTATTATTATCATAGTTAGGTTCAATATGAAGCTTTTATTTACTTTTTTATTAGTTGTTATACTATCAACTATTAGCAACGTTGACGTTGCTAATTCACAAACTTTTGAAAACATTTTCCCGAAAGCCGGTATAAATCATTTCACTCATGATGGAGAACTAATGGCTGGAGGAGTTGTGGTCATAGACTACAATAGAGACGGATATGACGATATTATATTAATTGGCGGCGACGAAGAAAAGACTAAAATTTACAGGAATAATCCAGCTGCATATAAGACTAAACCTTATGATTATGCTAATATGTTTACTGATGTGACTAGTAGCATTATTGATATCCCTGACCCTTATTTTATAATAGGAGGGGGCTCATTTGATTATGATAATGATGGATGGGAAGATATATTCTTTACTACTGATGCTGGTCAAATGAGTTTAGTTTATCGAAATGTTAATGGTAAATTTGAAGAAGCGGGTTATGAGCTAGGATTTAGAGAAAAATTCCAATCCACAAGTGTATCCTTTGCAGATGTCAATCTAGACGGATGGATAGATGTTTATGTGGCTAATTACTTCGAAGATAATACAAACCAAGTTTGTTTACCTAATAACCTTTATATTAATCATGAAGGAAAGTTTTTTACAGAGGAAAGTGCTAAATATGGTGTTAATGACAACGGTTGTGGACTAGCGAATACTTTCTCTGATTTTGACAATGATGGGGATATGGACTTATTCGTAGCAAATGACTTTGGTCAAAACTTTTCTTCTAATGCGCTATATCGTAATGACTTCCCAAACAAAGGATTCACTAATGTAAAAGACAACTATGGGTTTAATAATGCCATATTAGGAATGGGAGTAGATGGTGGTGATTACAATAATGATGGTTGGTTCGATTACTATGCAACTAATATTGGGCAAAATTATTTTTTCGAAAATGCTAAAGGGCAGGCATTTATCGAGAGAGGGAAAGAACTAAAAATAGATAATACGAAAGCTAACCCAAACAATGAGCAATCAGGACTGACAGTTAGTTGGAGTGTTAACTGGTTTGATTATGATTTGGATATGGACGTAGATTTGCACGTTACCAATGGATACTTAGCCCCTGTACCGGGTATAAATACGGAGTATGCTGATAATAATAGATTGTTTAAAAACAATGGTGGTGGAGTAGCTTTTACAGAAATAACTGCAGCCGAAGGACTATTGTCTCCAGGTATAGACAGAGGTGCGGCACAAATCGATTTTGACAATGATGGAGATATTGATTTATTAACTACTGCTGTAAGACCAGACAAAACTACAACGCCTTACAATGATAAAGACTTTTTCAAATTATTCGAAAACAAACAAAATACTGGTAGAAATTGGTTAAAAGTTAAATTAGAAGGATCTATAATAGACAGATTAGCTATGGGCAGTAGAGTAAAAGTTTATACTGGTAGTACTACTCAAATGAGAGAAGTAACTTCTGGAGGTGGAGGTTATTTGTCTCAAAGTACTAGGGTGCTTCATTTTGGTCTAATGAATAATCAAAAAATCGATTCATTAGAAGTTTTCTGGACAGGCAGAAAGATTAAATCAATTCTTAGAAATGTTAATGTAAATCAGACACTAAAATTAGTTGAACCTTATTTGGATAGTGTTCAAGTAGAAATATGTGAAGGTGAAGAGCTATTTGGTAAAAAGTGGTTTGTTTATGGTGAATATCGAGATACAGTTAAAGCACAGAACGGCGCTGACAGTAACCTAGTTTACCAAGTATATGTTAATAAAAAAGATGAAAAAAATGTTAATGTAGAAATTTGTAAAGGCGAAGAATTCATAGGTCAAGTATGGGAACAACCAGGTGTAAAAGTAATGAACTATCTGAATACAAACGGATGTGACAGTATAGTTACTTTTAATGTTGACATTTTAGAACCATACGCTAGCACCATAGATACTTCAATATGTTATGGTTCTTATTTCCAAGGAAAGGAATACATTGAGGATAATACTTTTGTTAGAGAATTCAAAGCAAATAATGGATGTGATAGTATTATAACATACAATATCACGGTATTGGAAGCTCCTAACTTTACAGAGAAATTCAATGTTTGTTATGGAGATATTTTCAAAGGAAAAATTATAATAAAAAGAGAAATATTTTCAGAAAACTTTAAGAGCAATCAAAATTGCGACAGTGTTCACACTATTATCGTAGACCCATTACCAGAAAGTAAAAGAAGGGACAGTATCTATATATCAGAAGGTGAAGAATATAAAGGCAAACAATATTTTGAAGATGCTATATACGTAAATAAAATCAAAGGTGGAGCTTATAATGGGTGTGATAGCCTTTATATAGCAGATATTTTTGTAACTAAGTCTGGTGTTTTCAATACTATAAAAGATAATAAGTTAAATATTGAAATTATTCCAAACCCATTCTCACACTCTACAATTATAGAATTTGATTTAGAATACCCATTAAATTCATCTGTCGAGTTAGTTAATCAAGTAGGACAAACTATTCCAATAAATTCACCTCTTACTTTAGGGCGAAACCGAATTAACTTAAACTCCGATGAGTACGGGCTTTCACCTGGTGTTTATTTCTTGAAAATCAATACTAATGGAAATGCATTTATAACTAAGATTGTTAAAGGGAACTAAAATGAAGTTAATATTAAATATAATAATTACGCTTTCGCTTGTGCAGCTATCAATCAGTCAAACATACGAAGAAGTTGCAAAACAGATTGGTCTTGGCGAACATTTTGCACTTGATACTAGAGAGATGACTGGAGGTGTTGTAGTTTTCGACTTCAACAATGATGGATATGAAGATATATTCGTTACAGGCGGACTACTTAAAAATTCTGCTTTATTTCAAAATATGAAAAACGGTACTTTCCAAAACGTCTATTCGTCATCGGGAATAGTAATATCTATTCATGAACAAACAGTTGGAGCTGCAGCTGCTGATTTAGATAACGATGGTGATAAAGATTTGATAATAACCACAAATGAACGCGCAGACCCATACTTGTTTGAGAATAAAAATGGCAAATTTTACGATGTCACTATTCCAGCTGGTTTAGAAGGTAAAGTTTGGAACACTGCAGTATCGTTCATTGATTTCGATCTCGACGGTGATTTGGATATTTATATGTCAAGTTATGTAGGTAGTAATGGTGGATGTGATCGTAATTTGTTTTATGAGAATTTAGGAAATCTGAAGTTTAAAGAAATAGCAATAGAGTTGGGAGTAGATGATATGGGCTGCTCGCTCGCATCTACATTCTCAGATTACGATAATGATGGTGATTTTGATCTATTAGTTGCTAATGATTTTGGTCTTACAGTTCAATCAAACAAAATATTTGAAAACTTGTATCCCGAGAGAAAGTTTAAAGATGTCTCTGAGACTTCTGGTTTTAATGCTCGAATATTTGGAATGGGTATAGAAGGAGGCGATTTTGACGAAGACGGTGATATGGACTATTACACTACAAATATAGGCGCTAATAAATTCTATGTCAATAATGGTAATAAGACCATGACAGAAAGAGGTGTTGCCTATGGGTTAGATAATAAGTATAAAAAAGGTACGGATTCACTAGCTACTAGCTGGGGTATTCAGTGGTTTGATTATAACCATGATTCATATTTGGATTTATTCGTGAGTAATGGTAATGTAATACTAACCGATTCACTAATGTCATATATGGATCCGAATCTATTGTACAAAAATAATGGTGACAATACATTTACCGAAGTCGGAGTAGAAGAAGGAATTGCTGACTTGAAAAAAGGTAGAGGAGTTGGTCTAATTGATTTTGACAATGATGGCGATATGGATATTATTCAATCTATTGTAACAGGTGACTATGGTGCTAGATCTGAAACTGATGATGATAGAGTTCACTTTTTCAAAAGTAATGCCTCAGAAAATGGTAATCATTGGATTCAGTTTAATTTGAGAGGGACTGTAGACAATAGAGATGCTATAGGAAGTAAAATCGCGATATTCTTCGATGGGAGAAAACTTGTTGCTGAGTCACCTTCTGGCGGTTCTAGCTATATGTCTCAAAGAACAGGAATAATACACTTTGGACTAGGGAAAGCAACATCGATAGATAGAGTGGAGGTAACATTCCCGAATGGCGAAAAAGTAATCAAGAATGGATTAACTGCTGATAAAAGATATAATATAACGCAAACTTACAGAACTAAAACTAGTGTTGACTTGTGTTATGGAGAGAAGTATAAAAACAAGTTTAATGTATATAGAGATACTATAATCACAGAAGAATATAAAACTGTGGATGATGTCGATAGTATTGTAACTGTAAATATCAATGTTTACGACGAGATATTAGTTAAAGAGACAAAGGAACTTTGTTACGGAGATGAATTTAATGGTATCACTTGGAAAAATAATGGCGAGACTAAAGAAACTAAACGATCTTATATGGGTTGTGATAGTAATATAGTTTATAATATATCTGTATTACCAGCTAAGGAGATTGTCAAAGATACTACAGTATGTTATGGAGGACTATTCGATAATGTACGTATAACTAGAGACAGAACCATTAGGAAGGAAATGTCAAATCCGAATGGATGCGACAGTATATTAGTATTTGACATAAAGGTAAACGAAGGACCAAAATTCACCGAATCATTTGAAGTTTGTCAAGGTCAAATGTATAAGAATATATTAGTTATTAGCGACACAGTACTATTTAATTCCTTCAAAACATCTTCAGGATGCGACAGTATATACGAAGAGAAAGTTGTGATGCTACCTTCTGGTATTAGAGACTCGATAGTTAATATTTATAGTGATCAGATGTACGAAGGAAAATACTACGATTCTGATACAACTATATACAAGAATCTAGGTGTAGCTTCAGCAAATGGTTGTGACAGTTTGTTGGCTATAAATATAAATGTGACAAAATCATCGGTTGATTTCGACTATTCGAATAGTTTTGGTTTGAGACTATATCCTAACCCCGCTGAAAGTTATATAGATATAATATACCATCAGTCTGCTACTACGTTAGTAACTATAGAACTATACAGTGTTGTAGGTCAGAAAATGGCTACCATATACGAAGGAATTTCGAATGAAGGAGATAATAAGTTAACTTGGAAATTCGATAATAAAAACATTCCTCCAGGAGTATATATGCTTCGGATGACTGATAAAGAGAAGTTCATAACCGAGAAAGTAATAATAAAATAACCTATAAAATCCCACTTATTGAAGTGGGATTTTTTTTGCAACAATTTCTCTTGTAAATTCGTAATCTATAAGCTATACTAAATACAATTTTATTGGAGAATTATGACTAAGATTTTAAGTATAACTGCTCTTCTAGTATTTTTATCTACTATTGGGTTATTCGCTCAAGCTAATGAGATAAAATTCGAGCAAGAGGTGTTAGATAATGGACTTGTAGTAATCTATAATATAGACAGATCAGCACCGGTAGTTTCTACTGTAGTGCACTACAAAGTGGGTTCGAAAGATGAGAACCCAGAAAAGACAGGATTTGCACACTTTTTCGAACATCTAATGTTCGAATCGACTGCAGAAATCCCAAGATCGAGCATAGATAAATACATCAACCAAGCAGGCGGTACTCTCAATGCACATACTTCAATGGATGAGACTGTTTACAAATTTACCGTACCTGCAAATCAAATCAAATTACCATTGTGGATAGAAGCTTCTCGTATGAGAAAGCTAAATGTTCAGTCAGATGGAGTTGAGACTCAAAGAGGTGTCGTAAAAGAAGAAAGAAACGTAAGAGTTGACAATCAACCATACGGTGATTTGATAGAAAGAATGGCAAAAGAATTATGGGCTGGTAGTGGTTACGAATGGCCAACTATAGGTTACCATGAGCATTTGAACAAAGCTACGATCGAAGATTTTCAGAATTTCTACAACGAATATTACCAACCGAATAATGCTTGTTTAGTTATTTCGGGTGATTTCAATGTAGAAGAAGCTAAAAATTATGTGAAAGAGTATTTCGGCTCTATTCCAAAAGGAAAAGAAATAAAAAGAAAGCCACATACTTTCTCTGACCTGAAAGGAAAAGTGGAAGTAGTAGTTGAAGATGAGAAAGCCCAATTACCAGGTATATTCGAAGGCTTTCGTGGGCCGAAACTTGGTGAAGATGATTATTATGCTATGTCACTTCTATCTAGCATAATGGCTTCTGGAGAAAGCTCTAGATTATACCAATCACTAGTAAATGAGAAGCAATTAGCAGTAGCTAGCCAAATGATTCCATTCTCATTGCAATACTCAGGAGCTTTGATATTTGTCAATATTCCTAACTCACCAGATAATGTGGAAGCTACCAAAAAAGCATTGAACGAAGAATTGGCTAAAGTTGTAAAAAACGGTGTAACACAAGAAGAGCTAACTAAAGCGAAGAACATAGTAGAAGCTGGTTCGATTATGTCTAATAAAAATACACTTAGTAAAGCAATGTCTATAGCTCGTTATTGGGCATACTACGATGAGCCTGGAATGATAAATACCGAAATAGACAAGTATCTAAAAGTGACTCTTGATGACATCAAGAGAGTAGCTAAGAAGTATTTGGACACTGATAATAAAATAATATTAACTTATATGCCTGTGACGGCTGAGAAGTAAAAAGGAGACTAAAATGAATAAAATAATTAAACTATTAGTAGTAGCTATTATCTTCTCACAGTTTGCAATTGCACAAGATTATAAATTAGGCGAGAAACCAGAGCCACTAGAATCAAAAAAATTCGAATTCCCTTCTTACAAAGAAGCCACTTTGGATAATGGGCTGAGAGTATTCGTAATAGAAGACCATGAACAGCCAATGCTAAGTTTCAATATACTTATGCCAGGTGGCGACGCTCTAGAAGCAAAGAAAGATGCTGCTGGATTTACGGCTGCTTTACTTATGAAAGGAACTAAGACAAAATCTGCACTTGATATTTCGAAAACTCTAGATGGATTAGGAGCCGATTTATCGGTTTCAAACTCAACAGAATTTACAAGTGTTTCAGGTTCATCTATAATCAAACATAAAGATGTACTATTCAATATTTTGGTAGATGTGTTGACTAATCCAACGTTCCCTAAAGAAGAATTAGAAAAATTCAAAGTTCAAGCAAAAGCTGGGATTAAAAGTGAAAAATCTAATCCAGGTTCTTTAGCTTCTAATATGGCTAAAAAGGCACTCTTTGGTATGGATCATCCTTACTCATCTGTTTCGACTGAAGAAACAATAGATGCTGTTACTGTAGAAGACATAAAAAAATATTATAAAGATTTCTATCTACCTAACTCTTCTACTATGGTAATAGTTGGAGATTTTAAAACAGATGCTATAATAAAGGAATTGAACTCAAAATTGTCGACTTGGAAAAAGGGAGATGTAATCAAGTTAGATATACCTAAACCTAAACCAATGCCAAAAGGTATATATTTCATCGAGAGAAAAGGTTCTGTACAATCTGCAGTAAGATATGCTAATATGACTGTACCTTTCAATGATCCTGACTATATGAATATAAACGTTGCTAGTCACGTTATCAACTCTAGCTTTGCAGGACGTATGTTCAAAATAATAAGAGAAAAACATTCTTATACTTATTCACCAACTGGTGGGCACTCATCTAATAGATTCTATAATTATTCAATATTCGGATCTGATGTAAGAAACAATGTGACTGATTCGACTATTATGTCTATTAACGATGAGATACTAGGTGATTTGTACAAGAAAGGCCCTACTAAAGAAGAAATGGAAACTATCAAACAATTCAGAATTGGTCAGTTTTATCTAAGTTTCGAATCTTCTGGCTTTTTAGGTTCTATGATACAATCATATGATTTCAAAGGTGTGCCTATCAGAATGATAAAAGAATATCCGAATCAATATGAAAAGGTATCTGCACTAGATGTACAAAAAGCAGTTACTAAATATTTGAATCCTGCTGAAGGATACGTAGTAGTGGTTGGGGATCCTTCTGTTAAAGAACAACTTGAGAAATTTGGCCCAGTCTTCACATATGATACTGACTATAAGCCAGCAACAGGCCTAACTGAAGCTAGTATAGATGCAGATGATCTATTAGAAAATTACAAAGAAGCACTTGGTGGAGAGAGCGAGTTAAATGACTATAATGTAATAGAGGCAACTGGATCAGTTACTATGAGCTCAGGTGGACAAAGTTTACCAGGTAAAACAGAGATGATTTTCACTAAATCGGGTAAGATGTATCGATTAGTTGACCTAAATGTTTACAAATCAGAAGAATTATACAATGGTACTACTGGTTGGGAAATCTCTACTTCTGGTACTATAAAGAAAGAAGGTAATGACTTAAAGTCTATGAAATTTGATGCAGATCCTTTCAAATATGCTAATGCGACTAAACATGGTTATAAATTAGAAGTTAAAGGCACAAAAGGAAATCAAGTAGTTGCCGAAATGAAAGATGGTGACAAACTAGTAGAGACCTTATATTTTAACAAAGAAAACTATTTATTAGAAAAAGTTGAAATGCTACAAGAAACACCTAGAGGTAGTTTACTAGTTGTCGTTAGCTACTCTGATTACAAAGAAATAGATGGTATGAAATTGCCAACTGTATCTAAGACAGAAACACCTATGTTCAACATGGAAACTACGTACGAATATAAAGTAAATGCTACTACTTTCCCGGATTCGAAATTCGAACCTGCTAAATAAATAGTAGTATAACTTATTGATTGAATAGAAAAGGCTGACAACATAAGTCAGCCTTTTTTTATGTTTTAACATCAATTTTTTATTAATTTCGCAAGATACATATCACTTACAGCATAAATTTTTGATTACTCCAGACAACATAATTTACTCTAACAGACAAACTTTTGGTCTAGAGATAGACGAGTGGGGTAAGTTGACTATTCGTGCTCCTAAGAAAGCAACGGATAGAGAAATTCAACAAATATTAGTTGAAAAACAAAAATGGATACTCTCGAAACAAATTTCTGCTAAAAAGAAGAAACCCAAAGATTATAGTTTTGATGGTACTGAAGAATTCTTTTTTCTAGGAAAGAAATATCCTATACAATTTCATACTATAAAAGAAATAATCGTATTTGATGGTGAAAAATTTCTGATAAATGATAAGTATAGAGATAAACTTCAAGAAGTAATGACGAAATGGTATAAAGATAAAGCATTAAAAATATCAACTTTTCTGACTGATAAATACACTGATAAACTTGGTATAAAGCATAGAAATGTAAAAATAACTTCTGCCAAAACCAGATGGGGGTCATGCAGTAGTCAAAAGAATATAAATATAAATTGGAGGCTTATATTAGCTCCTCTACAAGTATTAGAATACGTAGTAGCCCACGAAGTAGCTCACCTAAAGTATATGGATCATTCGACAAATTTTTGGAATACTGTAGAGCAATTACAACCAAGCTACAAAACTTATAAAAGATGGTTGAAAGACAATCACAATTTGCTAAGATTCTGACCAAAGAAAATTCGTTTATATCCGAAATATCATTATTTTGCAGTTATCCAAGAGTAATATTATTATAATAAACTAATAGCTACAATTATGTCTCCAAAAGAAATCTCCAAATTCCTAATCGGTATAGAACTATTCAATGAATTGACAGACGAACAAAGACTTGTATGTGCAACTAATATGAAAATATTGGAAGCTAAGAAAGGAACAGTACTAATAGAACAAGGTTCGAATAGAGATACATTGTTCATCATCCAAAAAGGTACTGTTACTGAATATATCGAAAGAGACAAAAATAAAAGAACTGTACTAAACCACTACAAAGCAAGCGAAGTGTTCGGAGAAGGAGCACTTATGGATAATTACCCTTATGCAATGTCAGCTAAAGCAGCGACAGATTGTAGATTGATAGTACTTCATAGAACTGAGTTTTCTAAAATGATGGAGAAAAACACAGGAATAGTAGTTAACCTTATATCAGCTGCTTCTAGAATAATAGCCCGTCGTATGAGAAGCTCATCCTATCAAGATAGTAATATCTCTATGAGATATGCTACAGGAGCTACTAGAATCGAAAAAGATATGATGGGTACCAAAGAAGTACCTGCTGATGCACTATATGGCATTCAGACACTCAGAGCAGTAGAAAATTTTAAAATAAGTGGAGTTACTCTCAGATTATACCCTAGATTCATCAAATCACTTGCTATGGTCAAAATGGCTGCAGCTAAAGCAAACAAGGATTTGAAAGAGATTGAACCGCATATAGCTGACGCTATAGTTGAAGCTTGCGAGGAGATAATAAGCGGCAGATACCACAATAATTTTGTTGTAGATATATTCCAAGGTGGTGCTGGGACTTCGACTAACATGAATGCTAACGAAGTTATAGCTAATAGAGCATTATTAATAATGGGTAAGCAAATAGCTGATTACGAATATTGCCACCCTAATAATCACGTTAACTATGCACAATCAACTAATGACGTATATCCTACTGCTCTAAAGATAACATTGTTATATTTTAATGATAAATTATTAGTTGCATTGAAACAGCTGATAGATTCGTTTGACCGTAAATCAAAAGAGTTCGCGCATATATTAAAAGTTGGTCGTACACAATTGCAAGATGCAGTACCTATGACATTAGGGCAAGAGTTTGCTACGTTTTCGAATACACTCAGAGAAGAAATAGATAGACTAAAAGAAAATGCAAAATTATTCAACGAAATAAATCTAGGTGGTACTGCTATAGGAACGGGGCTAAATGCGAATCCTAAGTATAAAAAATTAGCCGTCAATTATCTGAAAGAAGCTTGTGGCTATCCAGTCAAATCTGCTAAAGATCTAGTAGAGGCAACTCAAGATACAGGTGCATTTGTAATGTATTCTTCAGCTCTAAAACGACTTGCTGTAAAATTATCAAAGATTAGTAATGATCTGAGATTGCTAAGTTCTGGACCAAGAGCAGGACTATGGGAGATTAATTTACCAGCTATGCAACCAGGTTCCTCAATTATGCCAGGGAAGGTAAATCCCGTAATCCCAGAAGTAGTAAACCAGATTGCATACAATGTAATAGGTAATGATCTTACAGTCACAATGGCTGCGGAAGCAGGTCAATTACAATTGAACGTAATGGAGCCAGTAATTGCAATGAGTCTTTTCGAAAGCTTGCAACACTTGAAAAATGGGATAACAACTCTAGCCACTCGTTGTATAGATGGTATAACTGCTAATGAAGATCATCTACGCGAGATGGTACAGAATAGTATTGGTTTAGTTACTGCATTAGTTCCAAAACTCGGATATGAAGTTTGTTCAAATCTTGCAAAAGAAGCGCTAGCAACTGGAGCTAGTGTATATCAACTCACACTGGACAAAGGGCTAATGTCCAAAACTGAGTTGGATAAAATGCTATCACCTAAGAGAATGGTTTAAGAGTTTGCTTTTTCGTTATTGAGTTTTTCTTGTTGATTCAACGATCTGCGCATTAGAATATACCCAAATGTCCCTGCAAAAATAGAACCGAGCAGGATACCAGTTTTGGAATACATTTCTTGTGGTGCTTCTGGTCCGAAAGAGAGCGCTGAGATAAATAGGGACATAGTAAACCCAATACCAGTTAATATAGCAACATAGTAGTATTGTTTGAATGGTACATCTGGTTGCAGATTAGCTATATTGAATTTATTTGCGAGCCAAACGAAAGAAGCTACACCTATCTGTTTACCTACGAATAGACCAGCGAATACTCCTAGAGTAACAGGGTTAACTAGAGCACCTAAATAAAAATGCTCAAAGTGAATGCCCGCATTGGACAAAGCAAACAAAGGCATTATCAAAAACGCTACATATTCGTCGATTCCCCTCTCCAATCTAAGTAATAATGGCTGTACTTTGTCGGAAAGCAAATCCATGTTATAAAGTGCGTCTGCTTCATATTCTGTAAGAAAGTCTGTCTTAGTTTGGAATAATTTTGATCTGAATTTACGCCATAATCCTTCGGTATTCTCTACGAACCTTTGCTTATCTATTAGTGCATAAGAAGGAATCGTAAACGCTGTCAATACACCAGCTATAGTAGCATGTACACCCGATTTTAGCATAGTGAACCAAACTAATCCACCTATAGCCAAGTAAAATAGTGGACTTATTACTTTTAGTCTATTACCTACTATCATTATAAATATGAATAGGAAGCTTAATAATAAATAATATAAACTGATAGAAGATGTATAAAATACTGCTATTACTACTACAGCAGCTATATCATCGACTATTGCCAATGCTGCTAAGAATATTTTCAATGTTTGAGGTACTCTGTCACCTAATAGATATAAAACACCTAGAGCAAATGCAATGTCAGTAGCCATAGGTATGGCCCAACCATGCAAATTATCAGTGCCTAAATTGAATAAGGTATAAATTGAAGCTGGGATAATGATACCACCTAATGCCCCCATTATAGGAAGCATAGCTTTTCTTATCGATGATAACTCACCTATTAGTATCTCTCTTTTTATCTCTAATCCAACTAAAAAGAAGAATACTACCATCAGAAGGTCATTTATCCAATGATGTAGTGATTTGTCTAAAGTAAAATCACCTATACCAATGATAAAATGTGTTTTCCATAATTCGAAATAAGATTCCCACCAAGGAGAATTTGCCCATATCATAGCTATGAGTGTACATATAATTAATACTATGCCACTGGCAGATGCGTTGGATGTAAATTCTTGGTAAGTTCTTGCTATTGGGAATTCGCTTTTAGCGAGATCAATTTTCTTTTTCATTATGTAGTTTTTTAATTCCTGTCATACTAGTATATATAAAGATAGATAAAATGCGAATTTATTTTAGTAAAACAAGAGATTTATCTAATTGCATTGCGAAAGAAAAGTCTATGAATTATTTAGGTTATGATTTAGTCTTTCCCTAACCCTGATTTATGTTTTCTGATTACTAGCAGACTTTATAAGAAGCACAACGCCTAAGATTATGAGTGGGATACTAAGTAGCTGTCCCATATTCAAAAACATTCCATTTTCGAATGCTGTTTGGTTTTCTTTAGTAAATTCAATTATAAATCGAGCACTGAATATCATTATCAAAAACCTAGAAAACAGTGCATAGTCTGCAGTTTTCTCTTTCCATTTGTTGTAGTGCATCCAAAGTACTACGAATATACCCAAATAAGCAATAGCTTCGTACATTTGCGATGGATGACGTGCTATATCATCAACTCTATGAAAAACAACAGCCCAAGGTAGATCTGAAGGTAATCCTAGTATTTCAGAATTGAAAAAATTACCTAGACGTATGAAAAATCCGGCCGAAGCTACTACAATCACTATCCTATCTACTATCCAAGGATAAGAGATATCTTTGTTTTTGTGTGCAAATATATAAAGCGAAGTTAAGATACCTATTGCCGCTCCATGGCTAGCTAGACCACCGTTCCATACCTTTATTATTTCCAATGGATTAGATAAGTAATATGAAGGTTCGTAGAAAAAGCAATGCCCCAAACGTGCACCAATGACTGTTCCTAATATCATAAAGACAGTTAGCGAATCCAATTGCTTTTGTGTATATCCTTCGTGTTTGAATATCTTATTAATAATCTGATACCCTAAGACGAAAGAGAGTGCAAATAACAAACCGTACCAACGTATCTTGATTAAACCAAAATCAACTAGGTCAGGACTTACAGCCCAATTAATGTAAGCAAAAAAATGTTCGATTATTTAATCTCCTTATTTGTTCTATGTTCTGCCCAAAGAAATTTGTCCCTAAGTACATCGAAAAAAGAACTATTCTCAGGTTCTACAAGTTTTACAGTTTCATCAGATTTTCTGATTTGTATTATATCACCGTTATTTATTTTCTTTCTTACTTTACCATCAGCTACTAATTTCAATTCTCCAGTACGACTATATACAACGAATTCTAATTGTTGGTTGTCTGGAACTACTAATGGCCTATGCGTTAACGAATGAGGTGAAACTGGAGTAATACATAATACTGGCGAAGTAGGAAATATAACTGGACCACCAGAAGATAGATTATAAGCAGTCGAACCAGTAGGTGTAGATATTATTAGTCCATCGGCAAAATACTCACCTATGAAGTGT
>JBFHKR010000016.1:0-30079 GCA_041595255.1 Chlorobiota bacterium | reverse complement strand
TTTAGATAGTGGCCCAAATTTTTGTCTGGAGCGAATATAATTGGTTGGGACTTGGGTATATTCTCTATGACTTTTAGAGCATTGCTCGAAGTACAAATATAGTCACTCATTGCTTTTATTTCTGAGCTAGTATTCACGTAGCTAACTACAAGATGGTCTGGATGTTCTTTTTTGAACTCTGCAAATTCATTGGGAGGACAAGAGTCAGCTAGAGAACAGCCCGCCTCCAAACTCGGAAGTAAAACTTTTCTATTGGGGTTAAGTATTTTGGCTGTTTCTGCCATAAATTTAACACCGGCGAATACAATTATATCGTGCTCAGTTTGCTGTGCTTTTCTAGCCAACTCCAAACTATCGCCCAAGAAGTGTGCTATTTCTTGGATTTCCTTTCGTTGATAGTAATGTGCCAGCAGAATTGCATTTTTTTTCTCTAAAGTGTGTCTTATTCTATTTTGGAGTGTATGCATTCTTCACATTTCAATAATTGTATTACCGATGTTACAAAACTTAAATTACCCTAGTTCTTCTTCCATCTTGATAGATTTCGGGAATAAGATATTATTTTCTAAATGTATGTGTTGTTCCAAATCATCATTAAATTCCTTCAACTTATAATAAGTTAATTTATACGTATTACATGCATCAGCCGGTGGAGTATAATCATCTGTCAACTCACGAATTCTGGTGAATCTATCGCCTTCTTGTGTGTGTTCTGATTCCATCATCTCTATAGGGTATTTGACAGATGCTTTCGGATCTAAATCTTTGATATTACCAGCTTCTAATGCTTTGATTAGTGGGAATAATATATTCTCTTCTTTTTTCATGTGAGAGTGTAATTCATTCACTGATGCGTAGAATAAATCACCGATCTCATTTAACTCAGGGTGAGCGTCACCGTGTACTCTGATTACTTTATCTAATAGAGGGTCTATGAATTCTGCACTCTCTTTAACATAAGTATGATGTTTATTAGTAATATAGTCTGCCAATTCAGTTAGGCACATTTTACTAAACTTATCTTCAATTGGTGGCTTTCCAGCTAAGTGAGCATCTATCTCAGCCATTACAACAGCTGGATCGAGTCCCTTCTTCTGACACGCTCTCTCTAAACTAATACCACCACCACAACAAAAATCAATATTTAGCTTTTTTAAAACCTCAGCTGCTCGGATATCTCCTGCAACAATTTCACCTACTTTTGGATACGTCATTTTTTAATTCTCCATTTATTTTTACATTTTGGAAATGCAATTTAGCAAATTCTCAAGATATAAGACTATTTTATCTTATAATATTGTAATATTTTTTACTTTTTTTTCTTTTCATTATTACCTATCTTTGAATTGACTCCAATCAAAGGAATTCATGGAAGAAAATAAAACCCCCAAACGCGGATTACTACCTACTCTTGGGCTATACACTACTTTAGCCATAGTAGTTGGGGCAGTAATAGGATCAGGAATTTTCAAAAAACCAGCTGTAATGGCTGAAGTAACTGGCTCTCCGGAGTTGATGCTCTTCGTGTGGGTGTTAGCTGGTGTGCTGACTCTTTTCGGCGCTCTCTCGAATGCAGAAGTAGCTTCGATGATTCCAGAGACTGGTGGACAATACGTTTACTTCGATAAGATGTATGGCAAATTTGTTGCTTTTATGTACGGATGGGCTTTGCTAGCAGTTATACAAACTGGCTCAATAGCTTCAATTGCTTATGTATTCGCCGAGTATTCCCAAGAGTTCTCTGCCCTCGTACTCCCACGATTTTCTACAGAAATAGAACAAAGTATAACCTTTACTATACCATTTATCGGTAAATTTTTCCCTTTAGAAAATATAGGTGTCAAAGCTATTACCATAGGGGTAATACTATTTCTTAGCTTTGTGAATTACCTTGGAGTTAGATTTGGAGGTCGAATATCAGTAATATTCACAGTAGCTAAGGTACTTGCAATATTGGTTTTAGTAGGTTTCGGATTTGCTTACAGCGATGGCTCTGTAGTTAACCTAACCACAGATGCTGCTAGTTTTTCCTCTGATACTAAGATAATGTTCGCAGGTATAGTAGGAGCACTTTCAGCGGCATTTTGGTCTTATGATGGTTGGAATAATATTACTTATATAGCCGGCGAAGTCAAAAAACCTATGATAAACATACCCAAAGCTTTGATTATAGGTACTCTTATAATTATTGCAGTTTATATACTAATCAATGTGGCATTTTTATATGTGATACCAATCGAGCAAATGGCTGGTAGTAATAGAATAGCAGCAGATGTAGCAAACATAGCAATGGGACCAATAGGCGCTATGTTCGTAGCGGCAGCAGTTATGGCATCTACTTTTGGGACTACTAATGGTACTATTATGGTAAGCTCTAGAGTTTATTATGCAATGTCACAAAAAGGCCTTTTCTTTAAAAAAATTGGTAAAAGCCACGATAAGTATTTTACCCCAGGTAATGCACTAATATTACAAGCAGTTTGGTCAAGTGTGTTAGTTATGTCTGGAACATTTGATCAATTAACAGATATGCTAATATTTGTTAGTTGGATTTTCTATGCTGGCGGTGCCTACGGAGTATTCGTACTTCGTAAAAAAATGCCAAATACACCAAGACCATATAAAGTTTGGGGTTACCCATTTGTTCCTGCAATTTTCGTATTTGTAGCTACAATATATGTCATAGCTACACTTTATACAGATATAGAGAGTTATATAAATGGTGATTCTGAAATAATTCGTTCTGTTTTCGGATTATTTTTACTATCTTTAGGTATTCCTTTTTATTTATATTTCAATAAGAAAAATTATTCTAACAACTAATTTGGAGGTCAAATGGCGAACGAAATTTTGAACATTCACTCGGAAACGCCAGAGATGAGAAAAGTGAAGATGGCAGCAGATGCATTGAAAGATGGTGCGGTTATTCTTTATCCAACAGATAGCGGATTCAGTTTGGGTTGTGATCTATCCAACAAAGAAGCGATTGACAAGATTAGATTAATAAGACGACTAGACAAAGACCACCAACTTACGTTTCTTTGCCGAGATTTGGCAAATATCTCTGAGTTTGCTCAAGTTAACAACGTAGCATACAGAACTATCAAATCACTTATACCAGGGCCTTACACTTTCATACTTCCAGCTTCTAAGAAAGTTCCCCACTTTGCATACAACCCTAAAAGAAGCACAGCAGGTATCAGAGTGCCTAACAACCAATTAGTACAATTACTTCTAAAAGACGTAGGAAATCCGATATTAGCTATATCAGCTAAGTTGGAGGATAATTTGGCGCCTACTCCAGATGAAATAATAGACTTTTTTGGGAAACAGGTTGATTTGACAGTTACGTCTGATAACTATAAATTTGAAGGAGATTCATCAGTAATTGATATGACACAAACTGACTTCGAAATTATAAGACGCGGCGCTGGTGCCGAAAAACTAGAAGGAATGTTATTTACAGAATAGTTTTTTTGATTCTGAATTTATTATTTATATAGACTGCTTAGAAAAAAGCAGTCTATTTTTTTGTTCCTTGTAGAGTTACAATCACTGATCTTGAATAAAATCTACCTTCTGGCAATTTATTATCATATATTTCATTTTTAACTTTACCACGTCCTATTGCTTTATCATTACTTACTTCCAACGCTTTCGCCACAGCTATTGCTCTATCGTATGATAACTTTACATTATACTCTTCGTCTCCAATCATATCCGAATATCCTTCTATAGATACGATTTGCGATTTATCGGTGATTCTTTCTTTAACCAAATTAAGAGTAACCTCTGCTACTGGTGGTAACTGTGTTATATTGTATCCGAATAGTATTAGATTATACTTTTCTATTTTTGCGTCATTTACAAATTTTTGTACAAAACTCATCTCAGATGAATTCTTTTCGTTAGTTAAAACCTCACCAACAAAGCTTTTTTCAGTACCTATACTATCTTTTACTTTCAATTTGAAACTAAGAGGATTATCTTCTGTAGGTAGTTCATTCAGATCACTTATTGGGTTCCATTCTAACGAACTAGGAGGGCTTCCAAGTCCTGAGAAAGTTTTTTTGACTCCTTCATTATCGAATATCTGAATTTCCCAATTTGTGAGAGGTAATTTCGAATCAACTTTAGGAATCATAGTTACTTCTAAATTCTTATCAGTAGAGCTAGTAGTATCTGACATCAATTGAGGCTTGAATATAGTCCAATCCTGTGGTACTATCTCTACTCTTCTGTTTTCTGCTCGTCCATATTCATTATCTGTCTTCGAAGGTGTTTCTGGTAGATTTCTTGCAGATATAGTGAATCTATCTGGGTTTAAATTCCACACATTTACAAAATAATCACGCACAGTCTCTGCCCTTTTTCTTGATAACTCTTTATTTCCTTGCTCCAAATCGAAATCAGAATTACATCCAACTAAATCGATTTTTACATCAGGAAATTTTTGGAATCGTTGCCCCAATATGTTCAATATATTATGGTAGCCCGATAAGGAATTATCAAAATTCAACTTATCGGTTTTGAATACTTCTGCTTCATCCTTAGATATTAGATCATATCTTTCCGGAATTTTTGATTCATACTCTTCGAAGAAAACATATCCTAATATGGCTTCAAATTTCAAGTCTTTATCATATTTTACGAAAATAGTATCACTAGAATATTCTTCGTTGAGTTTTACTTGAAAATCAGCTGCAATAGCTGAAGTTACAATAGGTACTATAATCTCAGGTTCTATTGGTACTATTGGTTCTGGTTCTTTTGATACTGGTTTTTCTTTTAGATTATATTTTAGTTGTACTCCTAGATTTAGAGTACTAACTGTCCATTCCACATCAGGGACTACATTGCCGAATCTGTGAGTGTAGCTAATATTAGGAGAAAGAAACATATCATTATTATTATCTAAAGGCAAATCATAGCTAGCACCTAATGACACCAAAGGTAGTATACTTGTAAGATTTGTTATTGAACCGCTGACCTCATTTCTAGTTGCTTTGCCATTCTCAAAAGTAACATCATTTGGTCTTATTAAAGTTTCTTTTTGCTCGATATCACCAGAAAGTAAATAGTTGAATCCTATGCCAATAAATCCGTTTAGGTTTTCTATAATACGAGTAGACAAAGTTGGCTCGAAAGTAATAGACGGTAGTGAAACATCTAAATCATGGCGTATGAGTCCATTACTTTTTGTTCCTAAGTTATTATCAAATATACCTTCCTCATCTTGAGAAATCAGAGCTGACAAATCACTGTATCCTATTTTCAATCCAATTTGTAAATCACGGTCTATATTATAATTTGCTAAGAAACCGAAATTCATTCCTAATCCATCGCCACTTTCATAGTTCGGGCTGCAACATGGAAAACCAGGCAGGGATTGAAAAGAAGTAGTATAGCTATTTAAACCCATACCACCATAAATCCCAATATCTCCTATCTGATCAATTTTACTTTGAGAAATCAGTATAAAAGGGATAAAAAATGCAAGTAATACTAATATATATTTTTTCATACTATTTCTGTATGGCTATTTTCTTAGTAAAAATTTCATTGGGAGTAGTTAGAACTATATAATACACTCCAGAAGGAATGTCTGCAACATTTTTAGTCGTACTATACAACCCTGATTCATTCGATAAATCACTATATCTAGCTACTACTTCACCTTTAGTATCAACTATCTCCATTGTGTTGTTACCTTTCTCTCGCAATTGATAATCGATATTTATTGTTGTCATAGCAGGATTAGGATACGTATTAGTAATCCCAGCTTCAACTGAACGGTAAATAAGTCTATAGACTCCATCTATTTCGCAAACGCCTTTTAGTTGGAAAAATCCGTCATTTGTAACCGTTACTATATTTTCTGTCCATTGGAAATCTTCTATAATCAAATCAGTAGAAAGCACAGCCCCCAACTTTGTTTTGAATCTAAGATTATAAAGTACACCAGTGGAGTCTGAAAACTCACCCGAAATTTTGATTCTACAATCTTCATCAAGCCCACAATCAGGCATCCCATCAATCGGGTACAAAATTGTAGAATTAAACCTAATAGTTGCCGTCCATTTGTGGGAAGTCCCGGCGAACTGTCTTGAGTTTACTAACATAAGAGGAACATCTATATCGAATCCAGTCTCTGATTCTACTTTAGGTAATGTAACAACCGCAGTTGCGACAGTATCGTTAATACCTTTATTAATCGAATACCAAAATCCGAGGCTCTTTGTATTGTTGCCATCACTTGTTATACCTATAAAGCTTTGCCCAATCGTTGAACGAAGAATGTAATTACCGTCTGAGGTTTTATTACCACCAGAGCTAAGTACACCTTTTTCTAACTTGGTTTGTGCAAACAAACTGGAAACACTAAAAAGTAATATAAATACAAATAATTTTTTCATAATTTTAATCCATGTGGAACCATTGTCCACCATATCTTATGAAACTTGCTGCTGTTTTGGAACTTAAAGTATAACTTGATGCACCTGCAACAGTAATAGTACCACCTGAATTATTAATTACTACTACAACAGTTCCATTCTCGTTACTAGGTAGCGCTATAGACCCACCTGGGTCTGAGCTATATACGAAAACTGATTTACCCTTGGTAGTACTTGTAGAACTAGAAGACTCAATTGAACCAAGTACAAGAACACCATAGTCTGACGAACTAGAACTACCAATTTTTATTCCATTATCACTATCACTACTAGATGCAATATACAATTTTGTACCTGAAGTTGCAGTCTTCCCTATCCCTATATTACCATCAAAAGTTTTATTTCCAGCAAATGTTTGAGTCGAAGTAGTAACGACCCCTGATTGCGAGTCACTCGCATCTCTAACAGTAAAAGGGCTTGCAGAAGTCCCAGCCCCAGTAATAGGTGCTGATACATTTACAGAACTCCCACTATTGAATGAAGCCCAATCTTCTTTACTAAGATATCCATCTGTAGTTGAAGTTGCCTTTGGCAATGTAAGTGTCATATTAGCAGCTCCTACCAAACGGTCAGTTCCATTAGTGACTGTAATAGGACCACTAGATAGAATATGGCCTGTAGAAATATCAATAGGGTTAGTCGCCGAACCGTTCCCTTTTAATGGAGGATCTACGAATACACTATCTAGTTTCTTTTTAAATGATAAATAATCTACTGAGCTAACGTATCCATCTTGAGTCCCACTCGCTTGTCTAACATCAATAGGGTTAGAAGTTGAGCCATCTCCAAACACAGGGTCACTAGTTGATATTGCTCCAACAGTAGCATTATAAAAAGTATTCCAGTCAGCAGAGCTAAGATAGCCATCTGTGGTACTGTTTGCTTTTGGTATTGATAAAGGAGTAGCACTAGTACCATCTCCAGTTAGTGGAGCAGTTTTAGAAACAGTAGAAAGCTTGTTGTTAAAAGTGTTCCAATTCGTTGATGATAAATAACCGCTAGACGAAGTACTAGCTTGAGTTATCGCAATATTCACATTTGACACACTAACTACACTATTATTTCCATTAGATACTGTAATTATTCCATCACCTGTCATATTAGAAGTCCTAACTGATAGTGGACTACCTGTTGTTCCATTTCCATTTAGCGAAGCATCTGAAACAACATTTGATAATTTATTATAAAATAAATTAAAATCTGAATTATGTAAATAACCACTTACACTTGTAGTAGCTCTATCCATCTTCACAGGGTCTGTAGTCGTTCCATCTCCAGTGATAGGTGAGGTCGTCGCTACCGAGGAACTATTATTATTGAATTTGACCCAATCCGATGCCGACAAGTATCCATCAGTAGTACTATTAGCCTTTGATATACCTAGAGGTGTACTGCTAGTACCATCTCCAGTTAAAGGCCCATTCTTAGAAACTGTTGTTAATTTATTATTAAAAGTATTCCAATCTGTTGAGCTTAAATAACCATTTGTAAAGCTATTAGCTTTAGATAAGCTCAGTGGCTGAGAGCTAGTGCCATCACCAGTTAGAGGTGCTGCACTATTAACAGTAGTAAGCTTATTGTTGAATGTAATCCAATCAGCTGCACTTAGATATCCTGTAGCAGAGCTAGATGCTTGGTCCATTTTTAGTGGGTTAGAAGAAGTACCGTTACCCGTAAAAGGATAATTAGTAGTAACAAGATTCAATTTATTATTAAATGTACTCCAATCTGAACTTAATAAATAACCACTATTAGTAGCGTCAGCTCTAGGCAACCTAACTCTATCAGATGTTGTACCAGTACCTAATAGCGGTGATTGGACCCAAGTAGTAGATGTATTGTTGAATTTAACCCAATCTGAAGAAGTTATATACCCATCTCTAGAGGCATTTGCACTTTGCATATTAAGAGGATTAGCAGAAGTTCCATCTCCTTGTATAGGTGCACTAGCAGCAACTGTAGTTAATTTATTGTTAAATGTACTCCAATCCGAAGAACCCAAGTAACCATTAGTTGAAGCATTTGCTTGTGACATTGTCAATGGATTGCCTGTTGTTCCGTTTCCAGAAATTGGCGATGTACTAGTCACATTTGTTAATTTATTATTAAAAGTATTCCAATCTGTTGAGCTCAAATAGCCATTAGAAGATGCACTTGCCTGCGACATCGTCAATGGATTGCCTGTTGTTCCGTTTCCAGAAATTGGCGATGTACTAGTCACATTAGTTAATTTACTATTAAAAGTATTCCAATCTGTTGAGCTCAAATAGCCATTAGTTGATGTATTAGCTTGAGACAGACTAATAGGATTACCAAGAGTACCATCACCAGCTAACGGTATATTCACTGAAGTGGTAGCAGAGTTATTGAATTTAGTCCAATCTGAAGAGCTAAGATAACCATTAGTTAAAGCACTTGCTTGTGGTATGCTTATACTTAAATCCGAATTACCAAGTACTTTATTTGCTCCATTAGATACTACTATCACTCCACTACTTACTACATCTGCCGACTGCACACTAAGTGGATTACCAACAGTACCATTTCCATTAATTGTAGCATCACTTATTACATTTGTTAGTTTACTATTAAATGTATTCCAATCTGTTGAACTTAAATAGCCACTAGTCGATGTATTTGCTTGCATCATAGTTAGTGGAGAACCCGTTGTCCCATTTCCGCTTATTGGAGTAGAACTTGTTACAGAAGATAATTTACTGTTAAATGTATTCCAATCTGTTGAGCTTAAATAGCCACTAGTTGATGTATTTGCTTGCGTCATAGTTAGTGGAGAACCCGTTGTCCCATTTCCGCTTATTGGAATAGAACTTGTTACAGAAGATAATTTACTGTTAAATGTATTCCAATCTGATGAGCTTAAATAGCCACTAGTCGATGTATTTGCTTGAGCCAAAGTAAGTGGATTACTACTAGTACCCTCACCTGTTATGGGAGCATTAACAAATGTTGTTGACGAATTATTAAATTTGGTCCAATCGGCTGAACTCAAATAACCATTTGTAGTTGCATTCGCTTGGGCCAAAGTAAGTGGATTACTACTAGTACCTTCACCTGTTATGGGAGCATTCGCAACAATCTTAGTAGAAGCATCAAACCTAGTCCAATCAGATGAACTTAAATAACCATTTGTTGTTGCATTCGCTTGAGCTAAAGTAAGTGGATTACTACTAGTACCTTCACCTGAAATTGGTGCATTTACCACAGTTGTCCCAGCTGCATCAAACCTAACCCAATCAGCTGAACTAAGGTATCCATCATTAGTTGCATTAGCTTGAGCTAATGTCAAAGGATTGGCAGCAGTACCGTCTCCAGTTAATGGGGAATTTACTTCAGTTGTTGTTGCAGCATCGAATCTTACCCAATCTGCAGATGTCAAAACTCCTGTATTACTAGCATCAGCATTATTAATAGATAGAGGATTACCTACTGTACCATCACCCAATATAGGTGTTTCAGCATTTACCGTTCCCAGTTTAGAATCAAATCTTTGCCAATCATTCATTGTTAAGTAGCCATCCTGAGCTGAATTGGCAGAATTCATACTTAGTGGATCAGAGTTAAGACCTTTACCTGTAAGAGGTGGATTAGCAGTAACTTGTGATAGTTTTGAGTTAAATAAATTAAAATCCGCTGCAGATAGATAACCATCTGATGTAACAGTTGACTTTTTGATAAGTAATGGACTTGCTGTAGAACCATCCCCAGTCAACGGTGCTCCAGAGACAATGCTAGATAATTTATTTCCAAAATATTTGTAGTCTTCTGTATCTAGATAACCAGATACAAAACTAGTTGCCTTAGGTATATTGATTATAACGTCGCTTTTACCAATTATAGTTCCTTCTCCATTAAGTACAGAAACAATTTCGTTTCCTTTTATATCACTTGTAACTAAGGATAGTGGATTGGATGAAGTTCCTTTACCAGATAGAGGCGTATTTACTGTTATATCTCCTGAGGCTTTATTCTCATCAAATCTTTTATAATCCTCTTTAGAAAGATATCCATCTGAAGTAGTAGAGGCTTTTACAATTGATATAGGATTAGAACTAGTACCATTTCCTTTTATAGGCGCAGAAGACTGTAAATCTATATTACCAATATTATCTGCTTCTGGAGACCATTTCGAACCATCCCATTTCAATACTTGACCTTTTGTTGCACCTTTGCTTGAAAGAGTTGGGTTGGGATAATCACCTTCCAAATCACCACCTGCAATCCCTCCAGGTGTGAAAGTAGTCGGAATATTTTTTATTTTGCCCCAATCAACGTCTTTAATCAGATTATCTGTAATAGAATTATTTTTTATGTTTATGTCGAAACTAATACCATTTGATTCGATATCTAAGTGAGATTTGCTAGATTCAAGGTTCACTGAAATATTGGACTCAGCACTTATTAGTATTTTACCTTTACTATTACTAATAGTTATATTATTACCAGCTTCTAAATTTAACTTTCCTTCCATACCATTAAGCGAGAGAACGGCACCAGTAGCGTTATCTGTCAACGATTGTGAAGTATTAGAATTAAATGAATAAGGAGCAGCAACTAGTGGGATTCTAGGGGACATTTCTATTTCACCATCAAGCTGAATCCCCAACCAATACTGAGTATTGAATTTAAGATTCATAGGAGTACTTTCTCCAAGTACTATGTCAAAGACACCACTAGATGTGGTAATAGTTCTTGTTTCAGTCCACACTCTACTACCTCCATTTGGTGAATCATACAGAGAAAAACTAACATTATAGCTTCCATCTGAGACCGGTTTGAGGCTCTGATTTGTGAGTAACCCTTGATAAGAGATACTCTGTGGAATTTGCGCAAACAGGTCAAAGCCCGCCGCAAATAAAATTAGCATTGAGATAATTAAATATTTTTTCATTTTTCACTCCACCGATGAGAGAATTATTAACTTATGATTAAATAATTAAACAAATCTAATTAATTAATTCATTAATGAAAAAATATTTATTTCATTTTATTTTTATACTCTATCGGGTTTTCTTTGAATCTCCTCTTAAATCGGTTTGAGAATGCTGATCTATCTGTAAAATTTAATTTACTTGCCACTTCAATAGTTGTATGATTTTTTAATAATTTCTTAGATTCTATTAATTTAAGTTCAAGAATATAATGATATGGTGAAGTGCCAAAAAGTTTTTTATACATCCTTAGAAAATGAAATTTTGATGTATAAGATAGATTAGCCAACTGATCAATGTCGAGATTTTCATAATAATTGTTATCAATGAACTCTTTTACCTTCATCAATCTATATGCCAAATCAATACTTAATTCATTATTTCTCATTTCTAAGCCATTTAATGAATGTTTTAGGACTTTATTATCATTCGTTAATAATTCTAATAATGAATTAAAATTAATATTTACTCTTTTAAGTCTATTTCTAACCACATTATTTTTGATTAAGTTAATATTATTCATTAACTCAATATTATCCAATATATTATACTTCGTATTTTCAAAAATTGTATCTGAAATATTGTTAACTATGCTATCCTCAAAAAACAAGCAAATCCCCTCAGTATTCTTTTTATCAGCTATTATCTCAAAGTTTTGGCCTGGGTTAACTAATATGAACTCGCCCGGATTTAATCGCTTTTCATATCCATTAATACGATAGATTTCTAAACCAGAAAGACAGAATTTGAGTGAATGCAGCTTAGCTACATCTTGCACTGCAGTGTTGGAGATATTAGAATAAACTATATGACTATTACTTATCTGTTTATTAGTATAGTACATATCGTCTGTTATATATTTTATTTCAATTGTTTCTTTCATATACTTTTTTCAACCAATTATGTATATATAATGGAATCTCATCGTTGTAATTGTCCGCAGCGTATTTGAACATTTGACCCGATTCTGATAATTGAGCAACTTGTTTTTGGCTCTCAACTTTCATAAAAATATGCTCAGTATTTGGGACTTCTATAAAATCAGCTATGTCCTTACCATTATAATAGTCAACTATTTCTTCTATTTTCTTTGCGCTTTCATTATCAAGTGCTTGTAAATCATATTGCCCATGTAAAGATAGTACTGGGTTACGTACTTCGCTCCAATATTTGACTATATTCGTTGCATTCAAATCCACGAAAAAATCACTATTCCGACCGAAAAATTTATTGTCCCCCATATAGTTCAGATGAATTTGGAACAACCTACGAGTAGAATCTGAATCAATCATATCCTCAGCACTTTTACCTTTGTAATATATCTGATACAAATAGTCTCTTACCTGATTTTTAACATCATTTCCTTGAACATAATCTCCGCCACTCCACAGTGGGTATTGAACGTCAAAAGTCTTAAGCAAATAATCATACCAACTATCGATCCGAATACCATAAACTATAGTAGCTGCAGGCTTCTTCTCAGTAGATATAATGGGTGCATGCATACCTCCTAATGAATGACCGAATATAGCAATTTTGTTTTTGTCGATTAACTCAGATTTTAATAATTCATCATAACCTTTAGAAAATACTTCATCTTCTGTAGTAAATGTTATTTCATCGCATTGTAACTCCCCTCTCGAATCACCCATATTCGGTTTCTCTACTCTATAAACCAAGTAACCTAAACCTACTAAATCATCAATAAACCGACGTAAAGGACTATTAGGATCAGTATACTCACAACTCTGACAAGGATAACCCTGAATATAGTAAATAGTCGGGAAAGGCCCTTTACCCTCTGGTTTTTCTATTATAGTCCTTATTTTATTACCTTTATAATCAAAACTATTTAATATGTATTCATTTTTTACAACGAAAGGAGTCGGTAGAAGTTCACCTCTGACTTCTATTTTCTTCCCTTTTCTTAATAACACTAATTTGGTATCTTTAGTTTTTTTAGTTTCACCAAGTTGCTTCATTAGTTCTTTAAATGAATTCGTCTCATTACCATTTACTGAAATTATTCTATCACCATCAATTACACCCATTCTATCTGCAGAACCATTTGGTATTACTTTCTGAACTATTGCTCCGCTTTGTTGAGTTGAATCCGGAGCAAGGTGAACTCCTAACATACCTCTTCTAGGTAATTCCCCAGCTTGAATTGACAAAGATACTAGTAATGCTAACGACAAGTAGATAAAGTTTTTCATAATCATTCCTATTTATTTGGTATATTTGGTTATTACTTTTAACTAATATAATTAGTTGCAATCATAATATTAATAGCAATAAAAGACACATGGCACAAAAAAACTATACTAAAGAAGATTTGACAGTTCACTGGGATTCTTCAGTTTGCATTCATTCGGAGAAATGCTATCATGGGCTAAACTCTGTATTCGACCCTAAGGCAAGACCTTGGATTAACGTAGATGGTGCAACCAAAGAAGAAATAATGCAGCAAATAGACCAATGTCCATCGGGAGCATTGAGTTATACTTATAATAAACAAAAGGAAGGAGTGAGTATGTCAGAGCCAACTAAAGTAGAACCTTTACAAAATGGACCACTAATGGTGTACGGGGATATAACATTGAAAACAATAGATGGAGAAGAAAAACTAGATAGAAAAGCTGTTGCTTTCTGCCGCTGTGGACACTCTGCTAATAAACCCTTTTGTGATGGGCAACACAAAGCTCATGATTTTAAGGGGTAATATTAAGAATACTAAAAAAAATCAAGCGAAGCTTACTAAGTTTCGCTTTTTTTGTGCCCAATTCGTTAAATTTGGAATTATTATAACTTAACACTTTGTAAATATGCTTACTTCGAAAGAAATTAGAAATCAATTCATTGAGTTTTTCAAATCAAAAGATCATAGAGCTGTTCCTTCTGCTCCTGTTATACCTCACGGTGACCCAACTTTATTATTTACTAATGCTGGTATGAACCAATTCAAAGACGTCTTCTTAGGACAAGGAAGCAGGGATTACACTAGAGCAGTAGATACACAAAAATGTATCCGGGTTAGTGGTAAACACAACGACCTAGAAGAAGTTGGTGTAGATACATATCACCACACACTTTTTGAGATGCTTGGTAACTGGAGTTTTGGTGACTATTACAAAGAAGAAGCAATTGCATGGGCTTGGGAGTTATTAACTGAAGTTTGGGGATTGCCAAAAGACAGATTATTTGCTTCTGTTTTCCGTGATGATGATGAGGCTTACCAAATCTGGACAAAGTACTTACCTGAAGATAGGATTCTTAAATGCGGAGAAAAAGATAATTTTTGGGAAATGGGAGATACTGGGCCATGCGGTCCTTGCTCTGAGTTACATTATGATGGGACACCTGATAAATCTGGTCGTGATTTGGTCAATGCAGATGACCCAAGAGTAATTGAAATATGGAATTTGGTTTTTATACAGTATAATAGAAATGAGAAAGGAGAGCTAGAAGACCTTAAAAATACTCACGTCGATACTGGTATGGGTCTAGAGCGTATAGTACGTGTACTTCAAGGAAAAGACTCTAACTACGATACTGATATATTCATGCCTTTGATAGATAAAATCTCTTCTCTATCAGGAATAAAATATGAGCATAGTGACGCAGGTAAAACTGATATAGCAATGCGAGTAATTGCCGACCATATTCGTACACTCGCTTTCTCGATTGCAGATGGTGCTACCCCTGGTAATGAAGGCAGAGGATATGTATTGAGAAGAATACTCAGAAGAGCAGCCAGATTCTCGAGAGAGTTAGGTTTTAGGAAGCCTGTGATATTTGAGTTAGTGCCTGTTTTAGTTAGTAATATGGGTGATTTTTTCCCAGAAATAAAAGAAAATCAAGAACTAATAACGAAGATAATAAGAGCAGAAGAAGAGAGTTTCTTGCAAACACTCGACCAAGGTCTTGTAAAGTTCGAAGAATTAGCTGCTAATAGCGGCAACATAATTAGTGGTGATGATGCATTCTTATTATATGATTCATTTGGATTCCCACTCGATTTGACAGAGTTAATAGCTCGTGACAAGGGACTGACAGTTGATACTGCTGGATTTGAGAAGAATATGCAAGAGCAAAAAGATCGTTCCCGAAGTAGCAGAAAAAATGTAAGCCAACAAGCTGAAAGCGACAACTATGACTTCGCTTCTGAGTTCGTAGGTTACACGACTATGGAATCAGAGAGTACAGTCCTCCACGTAGATGGTAATTTGATTATATTAGATAAAACACCTTTCTATGTAGAAAGTGGTGGACAGATATCTGACACTGGTATTATACGTGTAGATAAAAAGGACTATAAAGTAACAGGAGTAAAGAAATCAGGAGATGCTATACTTCACTTTATTGAGGGAGATATACCAGCAGATATAGCAGGTAAGCAAGCTACCGCCATTATAGATAAGCAAAGAAGATTGAGTATAATGCGAAATCATAGTGCGACTCACTTGCTTCACGAAGCTTTAAAAAGAGTACTAGGAGCTCATATCCAACAACAAGGATCACTAGTTGCCCCTGATTATCTTCGTTTTGATTATAATCATTTCGAAAAGATGACTCCAGAACAAATGACCGAGATAGAAAATTTAGTAAATAATAAGATTTTAGAAGCTCACACGATAGAAACAAATGTAATGTCACTAGAAGAAGCTCAGAACAAAGAAGGTCTAAAAATGTACTTCGGTGATAAATACGGTGAAACAGTTCGAGCTGTTGTTATGGACAGCAACTATTCGCAAGAGTTATGTGGTGGAACTCACGTAGCCAACACCTCGGAAATTGGGTTTGTAAAAATCATTTCTGAATCATCAATTGCTTCTGGTATTAGAAGAATAGAGGCTATATCTGGATCAGCTATACCTAAACACATTAAAAAATTAGAAAATGAAATTGCTAAAGAAAAAGCTAAAGAATCAGAACTTCAAGATCAGATAAAACGATTAGAAAAAGAAATCTCGGACTTAAAAACTAAAGAACTTTCAAGTGGTTTATCAGACCTAGCATCCGAATCCAAAGTTATTAATGGTATAAACGTAGTAGCCAAACGAATACAAGCGGAAAATATGGATCAATTAAGAGAGTTAGGTGATGAACTAAGAAAGGGATTCAAATCCAATGGTATAGGCTTGCTTGGGACAATAGTTGAAGACAAGGTACAGCTTGTATGTGTTGTTTCAGATGATATTAAAAATGACTATCCAGCTGGGAAAATAGTCGGAGAAGCAGCGAAATACCTAGGAGGAGGTGGTGGAGGCAAACCTCACTTAGCTACGGCAGGAGGTAAGGACGTTTCTAAGTTAGATGAACTATTAGAAACTGAGTTCGTAAATATAGTTGCAAGTTTTAATAAATAAAGAAAAGAGTTAAAATGAGAAATATACTAATAATTGCGTTGCTTTTTACAACTGCAACATTGTTTGCTAAAGATACTAGCCCGTATTATTCAGGTCCAAATCACAAAATATTCGAGGAGTTTCTAGGAGACTGGGAAGTAATCTATGCTAATAGAACAGAAAAGGGTGTGCCAACAGGGGGAAGAGGAGAAGCTAAATCTAAATTAGATTTGGGTAAAACCGTATTGAATATAGAAAGTAAACTAGGATTCGACTTAGGGGAAATTAACTTATACTTTATTATAGGGTATGATAAAAACTTATCTAAATACTATTTTTTAAGCTATGACAATTCGGGGGAAACACCTGCACTATTTTGGGGTGAGTATATAGCTGAAAGTAAATTATTCGAATTTAAAAATTATGACAAATATCCAAGCGAAGGAGATGTCAGGTTGCTTGTAAAATTAGAAAGAAAAGACAAGTTTACGGTTAAATCATTTATAAGAACAAATGGAACCGACAAAGTATCAACTGACATGGCATATGTAAAAAAGTAACAACCGATGTTAAAATGAAAAGGGCTGATATAAATATCAGCCCTAATTTTATTGTCATTTTCTAGAAAAACCGAAGATTAATATCTATCGTCTCTATCAAATCTTCTGTTGTTGTTGCTTCTTGGTCTTTCTTCTCTAGGATTCGCTTTCTTAACAACAATTGTTCTTTCTTCGAATTCACTTTGATCAGTTTCGTCGATAGCACGTTGTGCTTCGTCGTCGTTTGCCATTTCTACGAAGCCATATCCTTTAGATTTGCCCGTAACTCTGTCCATAATAACATTGGCAGAAGTAACTTCACCAAATTCTTCGAATAATTCACGAAGACTGTCGCTAGTAGTTGAAAAATTCAACTTTGCAATAAATATATTCATACAATAAACTTTAAATAAATTATAAAAAAAATGACTGAAATAATACTTTTCTTTAAAGTATTTAACTTAACTCAGTCAAGAATAATGTAACTTATATTTAATATTTGAATTATCAAAGAAAAAAAGAAAATATTTGTATTTATTTTATACTTTTTTTCAATTTATTGAATATAAATTTCCCCAATTCAGAAGTTAATACTCCGAACATAAGTATAGTGGCTCCTATCAGCTCAAGTGTAGAAAGTATTTCACTTAAGAAGATAGCCGCAAAAACTGAAGCAAATATTGGTTCTAAACTGAATATAAGTGCTGCTTTTACAGGAGTAGTGTATCTTTGATAAGTAGTATGGATTATTGTGAGTACAAAACTCGCTAATACAGCATTGAATGCTAATGACATCAACAAATCTTTCGTAAAATCTACTTCCAGAGAGGGAAGTTCAAAACTAAGAAACCCTATAATAGGTATAGGTAGGGCAAATAAAAATTGGATAGCTACTAATTGCATTGTTTGTCTTTGTGAATCATAATTCTTAGTATATGAATCCATAAGAGTAATATATACAGCCCAAAAACCAGTAGAAATCAGAGTTAGTATATCACCTGTATTTAGATTATCCAAATCAGGATTAGTAAATATATATAACCCAATAAAGGCGATGATAACACCTAATTTTGGCCAAAACATTAGTTTATCTTTAGATATTAACTTGAAAGCGAATGGTGTTAGCACTACAGTTAACCCAGTTATGAAAGCCGAGTTAGTAACTCCAGTCATCCCCAAACCCACTGTTTGCAATACGAATCCACCTCCGAACAGCAATCCCAATACCGCCCCTGAGGTCCAAGTAACTCTGTCTATATTATTCATGTACTTATGAAAAAAGATCAGAACAAGGGAAAGTGCTATAGTGAATCTAAATATTACATATAGAAAAGGTGGACAGCTTTCTAATCCGAGCTTAGTAAACAGAAATGTCGCCCCCCAAATTAATGTCATAAGAAATAACATAAATTCGGCTTTCCAGTGAGTTACTTTTTTACTCATTTACTTTTTCTCTGTGGTATCGGCTATTGTATGAGTTGGTACTTTACCTTCTAGTTCTTCTAGTTTTTTTCTAATCAGATTTATATCAGTACTAGACTTTACTCCATTGATGGAATCCAGACGAGCTTTTTCTCTAGCTTCTTTTTCTGCTTTTGCTTTCTTTTCTCTTCTACGCTTATTGAAATTAACAGATTCTATAAGCGTTACATCTTCTGGTATAATCCCTCTAGCTCTGAGTGTATCCTCTGCTACTAAATATCTCTTTCTATTGGGTATCCAACCTTGTATTTCTTCCGGGATCTGCTTTATAGGAATATAAGCTTCTTCTACTTTCATTGGGTCACCAGAAAGCTTTATTCTACCTTCTTTGTTATTTGCAAGATCAAACCAAGGCCCATATTTTCTATCATAATCAAACATCTCTTGTATGATAACAGGAGTACCAGAAAGCCAAATTTGTTTATTATTCGAATCTAGCTTTACTCCCTTACCCCAGTTATAAAGCCATTTCGAATCTGACAAAAACTGCCTAATACATGAATGAGAAACAGCTCTACCCGGCATATCAAATTGATGAAACGCATTACCTGCATATCTATGGAAATTCCACGTATAAGGCAAAACCCACGTGGAATCTAAAGATGATTTTCGTATCCTATCTCTCCAAACTAAAGCGTATCTACCAGGGTAAGTTGGAGTACGTTCTTTTCCGGTATTAGCAGCTGCAAACCTAACTAGAACACCATATTCATACGCGGCATAGCATTGGAATTTATTAGAAACCATTATAAGTTTAGGTATATGCTTAGCATCACAGTAATAAGGTGGGTAAACAGAATATGCACGCATATCAGGGATTATTGTATCTGGTACAACTATACTATCTCCTATCTTTAGAAATCGCATCTCTTTTCTATTCAAAGTAATGAAAGCCTTGTTAGCCCATAAATTCGAATCGCTATATGCATACTTCTCTTTTATCTCTAGATATTGGGTGTAATCCTCTATTTTCAATGTTTTGTAATTGATAGTTGGGAAAGTATCTAGTTCAACAAACTTCTTTTCACATTGATCTATTTCTTCAGACTCATTTGATTCAGTCAGGTCTTCCTCATTTACGTCTTTGGGTAATTCTGACTCACTACAAGCAGCAAAAAAAAGAAATAATAATGCAAAAAGTGATTTCTTCATAATAATATTTTTTAATCTATTGACTATTTTGGATATTAAGATATTAATAATTTTGCAAAGTTAGAACATTTTTTAATAAAAGGTAGATTATGGAAAGAAATACGATATCAAAATTCATAGAGACAAACTTTTTACACTTCAATTCTGCAGCTCTAGTCGATGCTGCCAAAGGTTACGAAAAGCAATTGGAGATGGGAAACAAGATGATGATAACTCTAGCAGGTGCTATGAGTACTGCTGAACTTGGAATATCTTTGGCTGAGATTATCAGGCAAGGTAAAGTGGATATAATATCTTGCACCGGAGCCAATCTGGAAGAAGATATAATGAATCTAGTTGCTCACAATAGCTATGAAAGAGTACCCCATTACAGAGATTTGACACCTAAAGACGAGTGGGCATTATTAGAAAGAGGGCTAAACAGAGTTACTGATACGTGTATTCCCGAAGAGGAAGCATTCCGTAAACTACAAAAACACATTTATAAGATATGGAAAACTGCTGAAGAAAATGGCGAAAGATATTTCCCACATGAGTTTATGTACAAAATGTTATTATCAGGTGTATTGGAAGGTGATTACGAAATAGATCCAAAGAATTCCTGGATGTTAGCGGCAGCTGAGAAAAACTTGCCTATAATAGTACCAGGATGGGAAGATTCTACTATGGGTAATATATTCGCTTCATATTGTATGAAAGGGGAACTAAAACCTAGTACAATGAAAAGTGGAATAGAGTATATGACTTTCTTAGCTGATTATTATATAAAGAACACGAAAGACAATGGGCTTGGATTCTTCCAAATTGGTGGCGGTATTGCTGGCGACTTCCCTATATGTGTAGTACCTATGTTATATCAAGATATGGAAATGGAGACAATTCCTTTCTGGAGTTATTTCTGTCAAATTTCCGATTCTACTACTAGCTTTGGTTCTTATTCTGGTGCAGTGCCAAACGAGAAGATAACGTGGGGTAAGCTAGATATAGATACTCCGAAGTTTATTATAGAGTCAGATGCTACTATTGTAGCACCTCTTATTTTTGCTTGGCTATTAAATAAATAAATTGTTATTTTAAGTGTCAGATTTACAACAGTTTGAAAATATCTTAAATAAATCAACGGAATTATTAGGTGATGAAAAAAGCAGTTTTAATAATAATAGCTATTTGTCTGGTGACAATGAGCAGCTATTCGCAAGAAGACGTACTCAGACCAAAGGGAAGAACAGATGGAGGATATTCTAAATCTGATAATCACCCATGGGCTGTTGGGTTAGAGGGAGGATTATCTTACAATATGTACGGCGCTGATTTGAATTGGACTGATGAATTAGGTAGACCAACAACAGCTAATTCTATATACAATATATTCGAGTCACTGAGTGGGATATCTCCTCATTTTGGTGTATTTGTAGATTACGATTTGAATAAAATGTTTGGTATACATCTGAAGCTATTGTATAATGCAATTAGTTATGGAAATGACCAAGATGGAATAGTTGATTTTAGAGATTCGCAAACTGGAGTTTATTTAGGGACAGGAATAGCTAATATGGAATTGACTGAAAAATATAGCTTTTTCAACATAGAACCAAACTTAAGAATCAACGCTACAGATGATTTATATTTTTTATTAGGGCCTTCATTCCAATTTGGTATAGGTACTCAAACTTCTGATATAATATATACAGAGAATGAAGACTTTGTTACTTACAACCCGGAATTGCCAGATGCTGGTCAAAGTTCCAAGGCTGAAAGCTCAAGTGCAGATTTTTCTGATACACGAGTAGCTCTAAACATAGGTGCAGGTTACAAATTCAAAGTCGGTAACAATCTTTACCTTGCACCACAATTGATATACAATCTAGGTTTAACTACTTATGACGATGTTACCATAGGTAATATCAATCAACAGGTGACTGAAAGTATAAAATTTTTAACCGTATCTAATCAGTCTGTTAACCAAATCCGCTTTTCTTTAACTTTATGGTTTGAAAACCTATAATCAGGAGAAATAAAAAATGAAAAACTTAAGTATATATATAGCTTTAGTAGCAGCTTCTTTCTCCTTAGCATTCGGACAAAATATAATAGTTAGTCCGATAGGGGTGAATACTGACGGCGATGATTTTTCGAGTGGTATTACTCTCAGAGCAAACGAAATGTACTTTACAGCAGATAAATCTGGAGAACAAACAATCTATCACGCTAAGTTGAAAAATGGCAAATGGGAAATAGTTGAAAAAGTAGATAACGATGTAAACTCTGGAGATCAAAATGGGTCCGCAACACTTACTCCTGACGGACAATATATGGTTTTTGCATCTTATGAGCACAACGTAGATGGTATTGGTAGAACAGATCTATATAGCGCGAGAAAAGTAAATGGTACATGGACAGACGTACAAAACTTGGGAATTGCTGTAAACAGTAAGTATTGGGATTCTCAACCTACATTAACAAGTGATGGCAGAACTTTGTATTTCGTCAGTGACAGACCTGCTAGTTCAGGTGGGACTAATATATTCTATAGCGAACGTACCCGAGAGGGATGGTCACAAGCTAAAGAATTGACATCTGTAAATACAGATGCGGATGAGATGAGTCCATTTATAGCAGCTGATAACAAGACATTTACTTATTCAAGTAATAAATCAGGAGGTCAAGGTGGATTCGATATATATTTTGCGAAAATAAATGCTGACAAAAATGCATTCGGATTCAAGAATGCTGGTTCAGCCATTAATACAGAATACGATGAACACTTCTATGTAGTAGCTGCTAATTCGGAGACAGCTTTTTTTAGTACTAATAAACCATCAGAGAAAGCCAACTTCAATATATATACTGCTGTTCCTAATCCTCATGTATCAGAGGATGTAGTATTTGTACATGGTACTGTCAGAGATATCGAAGACAATACTCCTATTGGTTCTGACATTACTATAACTGATTTGACTAATGGTCAAATAGTAGCCAATCTAAGAAGTGATGATATTTCAGGTGAGTATAGCTCTGTACTAACTGCTGGCAGGAATTATTCGATAACGGCAGAAAAAGAAGGATACTTATT
Organism: Chlorobiota bacterium; assembly: GCA_041595255.1. Taxonomy (GTDB): domain Bacteria; phylum Bacteroidota; class Ignavibacteria; order Kapaibacteriales; family UBA2268; genus PGYR01. The sequence goes on along the minus strand of JBFHKR010000016.1, from coordinate 7,081 downwards.
CTATTCAGAGAATTTTAATATTTCTTCATCAATAACAAATAAAGATATAACAAAAGATATTACTCTAAGTAAAATTGCCAAAGGTAAAACTAGGTTGCTAATCTTCTTTGATTTTGATAAATCTACATTGCAAAACGAATCTAAGCCGGAATTGGCAAGGTTAACTAAATTCATGAATGATAATCCTAATGTTAAAATTGAGCTTCACGGTCATACTGATGACAGAGGAGCCGATGATTATAATAAAAATCTCTCTTTAGAAAGAGCAAAGGCGGTAAGTACTTACTTAAGTAATAATGGTATCCAATCTGGTAGAATAGGTACTAAAGGTTTTGGTAAAACACAGCCACTAATAGTAGATACAACTGAAGAAGCTAGAGCAAAGAACAGAAGAGTAGAGCTAGTTATAGTCTCAATTTAGTATTAGAAATACAATAATTCATAATATAATCGATTTAAGGCTTTCTTTGAAAAAAAGAGAGCCTTTTTTTCTTCAGTCATTTTTAAACTGACTATTTTCAGTAATTATAGAAGAGAGTAGTTTTTTAAATGATAGTTGGACATATTTATTTCTTCTTCTTAATTTTATTATCTTTGTTGTTATGTTTATACATATATTCAAAAAAATAAAAAGAAATAAAACGGAAATCTCCAATGTCAACTAGAGTAAGATTCGCACCTTCACCAACAGGATACCTACACGTAGGTGGACTAAGAACTGCACTATACAATTATCTATTCGCCAAAAGTACAGGCGGTACTATGATACTTAGAATAGAAGATACGGATAGAACTAGATTCGTAGAAGATTCGCAAAAAAATCTGATTGAATCATTAAAATGGTGCGGCATAGAATTTGACGAAGGTCCTATGCAAGGTGGTAATTATGGTCCATACATCCAATCCCAAAGATTTGATCTATATACTAAACATGCACAAACACTAATTGACAATGGAACTGCTTATTACGCATTCGATACATCTGAAGAAATCGAAACAATGCGCGAGAGACAAAAAGCAGCCGGAATAGCTCCAAAATATGATCGATCTACTATGCGAAGCCAATTTACTTTAGGAGAAGAAAAGACTAAAGAATTGCTAGAAGAGGGAGTTCCTTATGTAATAAGGCTAAAAGTACCACATGAAGAGATAAAATACGAAGATTTGATAAGAGGTAAAGTATCTGTCAATGGCAAAGATGTGGATGATCAGATTCTAATAAAATCAGACGGATTTCCTACTTACCACCTAGCAAATATAGTAGATGACCATCTGATGGAAATCACTCACGTAATCAGAGGTGAAGAGTGGTTACCTTCTGTACCGAAGCATATATTGCTTTACAAAGCATTCGGATGGGAAATGCCAAAATTTGCACATTTACCACTATTATTGAATCAAAACAAACAAAAACTTAGTAAAAGACATGGTGATGTTGCTGTAGAAGATTTCAAACAGAAGGGTTATTTTGCAGAAGCATTCACTAATTTCATCGCTTTACTTGGGTGGAATCCTAGTGGAGAGCGTGAGATATATACAATGGAAGAGCTTATAGCTGGGTTCAACATAGAAAAAGTAAACAAAGGTGGGGCAATATTCGATAGAAGAAAGCTACTTTGGATGAACTCTGAATACTTAAAAGCAAAACCTGTCGGTGAATTAGCTGACAAATTAATCCCAAAATTAGAAGCAGAAGGTATAAGCTTCAAGAATAAAGAATATGTTGAATCTGTTATTAACCTGTTACGTGAAAGAGTAGATTTCGTCGAAGAGATTCCATCTTTCGGAGATTATATGTTTGGCGATATCAAAGGTTATGACGAAAAGTTTATGGAAAAACAATGGAAAGAGGACACATATAGTTCTATAAAGCCATTATTAGACGAGCTAAAAGGCTTAGAGGATTGGAAAGATGAACCTATACACGATATAGTAAAGAATTTCGTTGAATCATCGGGACTTGGGTTTGGCAAAGTGATGAACCCTATTAGACTAATGGTTACGGGTAAGTCTGTAGGAGCAAGCTTAACACTGACAATGGAACTATTAGGAAAAGAAGAAACATTTAAAAGAATAAATGATTTTTTAACATTGAAGAATGAGAAATAGTTTTATAATCATAATAATTGTGTTTTTAGTAAGTTGCAGTTCAACTAGAAATGAAGCAGATTGTGTTTCAGAGGCTCGAAAAAAAGTCTTAATCAGCTGGGGCGATTATGATATGAAACATAACAAATTGATAAAAGGTTATGCAGTTACGACTGACAAGAAAGTTTATCAATTATACAACCTAAGTGACAGTATAGGTACTACTCCTTTACTAAAAACAACTGATTCACTGTATTGCCTGATGAGTAATATGCTTTGGAATACTATACTAGAAGTACAAAAGCTCAATGTACCAGCAGATACAGTCAGATTCGTCAGATATTCGAATATAGCTACGGAGTACCAACTAAATGGATTTTGGAATAATCGACTGAAAGCGATAGGAAGTAAGGAATACAGAGAAGTTTTTAGTATATTGAATACTATTTCGCCAATCAAATTTGAAGAATAATTTTAATGAAAGTTTTAATTGCTGATGACAATATAGATTTTTGCTCAACAATCTCTGAGATTGTGAGTAGTTTTGGGTATGAAACTGTCATGTTTAACGACCCAGACTCGGCCATGGATTATCTAAGTGAGCATAATCGCGAAATCGGTTTAGCCTTACTAGACATAGAGTTCGGCCCATCTGAGAAAAAAACAGGTCTAGATATACTAGAGCATTGTCGTAAGAAATACCCCTCGATTCCAGTTGTTATGATCTCTGGCAAAGGGTCTATAGAAACGGCAGTGAAAGCAACAAAGCTTGGTGCTGTGAACTTCATTGAGAAGAGTATAGTAAGCAAGAAAAGAATAAAAGACGTATTAGAAAGTGCCGTAAGTAGATTAGAGTCTAAGGGTGAAGAAAAAGAAATACTTCATTTCTTGCAAGTCCATGGCTTGATAGGAAGTAGTCGACAGATGATCGAATTAGGTGATCATGTAATACGTTTTGGGCGTACTGATCTAAATATATTAGTAACTGGCGAAACTGGAACTGGGAAAAAACTGGTTGCTAAAGCTATTCATGCCGTTTCTAGAAGAAGTAAAAATTCGATAGTCACAGTAGATATACCAAATATACCAAAAGAGCTTTTCCAAAGTGAGCTGTTTGGTCATATCAAAGGTGCCTTTTCTGGAGCTACCGATACTAAACGTGGGTTATTCCATAAAGCTCACCGTGGGACACTATTTTTAGACGAAATAGGTGATATGCCTTTGGACTTACAAAGTAATCTACTAATACCAATAGAAGAAAGACAGGTTAGGAAAGTGGGTTCTGTAGAAAGCGAAGACGTAGATGTACGAATAGTCTCGGCCACTGATAAAAACTTAATAAACGAGATGAAAGATGGAACTTTCAGAGAGCCTCTTTATCATAGATTACGCGAATGTGAAATCTATATACCACCACTTAGAGAAAGAAAAGAAGATATACCGGCTATAGTGGATTATTATTTAAGAATTCACAATGAGAATTTTGACGAACAAAAAGTATTTTCACCATCGGCCATAGAGTTCATGTCAGAACAGATATGGAAAGGAAATGTACGTGAATTAGCAAGTTTGGTCAGGGTAATACTTCAAACAGTTAAGAACGAAGAGATTGAAGTAAGCGATGTACATAAGATGCTCAAAACTAGCACTTCTACACCTATAGTAGAAGGTAAGGCAGACGCTTATCTATCAGCTGATAGAACTCTCAAAGAAGATTTGCAACAAGTAGATAAGAAGAAAATAGAGGCCACTTTAAAACGATGCAACGGAAACGTTAGTAAGTCAGCTTCTCAGTTAGGCATTAGTAGAGAAACTTTGCATAATAAAATTAGAAAGTACGACCTAGACGTACAACAATATCGAAAAAATAGAAAATAAACGTAGCTTTACAATTTGGGAAGTAATAATTCGATAAAAATCTCTGCCGTTGTTATTACTTACAACGAAGAAGACAAAATCGGCCGATGTTTAGATTCGCTGAGGGACGTTGCCGATGAGATAATCGTTATTGACTCCCTATCTACTGACCGGACAGTTGAGATATGCGAATCAAAAGGGGCAACTGTAATTAGCCAAGAATTCCTAGGGTATATTGAACAGAAGAATTTTGCATTGGACAAATCAAATTTCGATTATGTTTTGTCCGTAGATGCAGATGAAGTACTTTCCCCAGAACTAATCAAATCGATAATAGATATTAAATCAAATTTCAATTCTGATGCTTATGAATTCAACCGGCTGACTAATTATTGCGGAAAGTGGATAAAACACGGCGGGTGGTACCCAGATGTAAAAACAAGGATTTGGAACAAGAACGATGGTAGATGGGGCGGGACAAACCCACACGATGAAGTAATACTAGAAAATGGTAAAAAGGTTAAGAAACTACAAGGAGATTTGCTACATTACTCTATTGATAGCATTAGCCAGCACATAAACCAAATACAAAATTTCACTACTATTGCAGCTCAAACACTCCACAAAAAAGGGCACAAAACCTCTATATCAACAATCCTTTTCAACTCATGGTTCAAATTTATCAGAGATTATTTTCTTCGTCTTGGCTTCCTAGATGGTTTCTATGGTTTCGTAGTCGCTTTCAATTCTGCTTTTGCAACTTACTTGAAGTATCTCAAGCTATATGACTTACAAAAACGAAAATAGTAATAGTCGTATTACAAATCAAAATTAATCATCCAATTAACACCGAATTTATCTTCGCACATTCCAAAATAAGCATTCCAAAATGTTTCTTCTAAAGGCATAGTTACTATACCACCTTCGGATAACCCAGCAAAAAAAGTATCAACTTCTTCCTTCGATTCGGCAGTTATAGCTAGTGAAAAATTTTGTCCAAATGGTATCTCATCAAATGCCGGATGCCCATCACTTGCCATAATAGTTGTATAATCATTGATAACGTATACAGCATTCATAATTAAATTTTTAGCCTCTTCTGTTACCTCTACCCCATCCATAGGAGGAGCTTCACTAAAACGGTTTAGTGACACTATTTCTCCACCAAGTATAGATCTGTAATGATTCAAAGCTTCTTCGGCATTACCATTGAAAGTTAAGTATGGTATAATTCCTTTCATATTATTATCTAATTTTTTATTCTTAAAAATCTGTGTGCTAATTTAAATCAAATGAATAAGATTTGCAACAGAATATCCTGAGAATTATATTCAGCTCTAGTCAACTAATAGCTCTTTAAACTTCATTATTGTTTTCTCACTGACGTTGTCTTCTTTATTTGGATATTTAGTATTCAACTCAAATTTCGTTTCTATTTGTATAGGAATACCTGAGGATTCTGAGTAAACTATTTTAGTTTCCTTAATCATATACATTTCTATAGCTTTCATAAACTCCGCTAACTTTCCCTTATCTACTATTATCAGACTTAACAATGATTCAAAGGCTTTTTTAAGCTCTTCTTCTTGAATTATTGTTATTCTAGTTAATACTTTTTTGCCTTTCTCTGCTTCATCAGATAGATTGAGTCTTGTCGAACCTTTTACAAACTGACCAAATGGAATTATAAATATATTTTCAGCAACCTGTTTTTCTAATTCATTTACCTCCATGCCCATAGCAAGATGAAAATTCATAGTTTCTTTGAAGAAGGACTCTTCAAATCCTGAACGAGATGTGAAATAGTCCAACACCTTTTTCATAATATATCTTACTAAGTTTCCTTGTGCTGAACCATCGTTATATTCGCTTTGCTCAAATATATCGGAGCCTACTTTTCTAATTATTATTGAAAGAGTATCCCAACCGACAACACCCAGATACTTCCCATTTTTATCTGTCTCATAGGTTATATCTTTTAAATCAAATTTTGACAAGATATCGTTTATTGAGTCATCTTGCGTTTTCGAATTATTAATATCTTCCGATTTGAAGGTCAGCCTAAATTTCTCATTTTTATAGTCATCAACTATAAAATATTTGTAACTAGAAGAAGAGTCATTAGTTTCAATCAAACCATTTTGAGATTCGACTTTTACTTTTTTATAGTAATAAACATAAGTTTGATTAGGTTTCAGACTTGAATTTATAATTAATTCTTCTTCCGATGTAAAGGCGAATAAACTTAAAGAGATGAATACTAAAAATATTAAACATATTTTTACCATCATTTCCTCTCAATCTTGAAATGGTGAACCTTATGTTTTTGGTCTTGTAACCTAATACCAGCAGTTCCATCGGGTAATATAACAATATTAGCGCCTACTGTCATTGTTATAGTCTCGAATTTTGGATGGTCGTAAACCTTTGCTTCGAATTCCTCTGCACTCTCACCAAATACCGCTCCTTTTTTATCAATACCTAGCTTTCCCCTAAGACTATATCCGAAATACTCCATTGTATTTATTGGTTGTATAGCCGATGGATATAGTGTCTCACCTTCTTTAGACGCATTAGGATAAACTACCTCCAACATAGGCGGTAAAACTAAGTTGTTTCCATTTACATCTACTTTAAGTGGTTCTTTATTGATAAAATTGGTCAATATTTTTTCCTTAGAGTTGAAAGAATACATTAGCGAACTGAACAAAATGCCATTGTACTCCAAATCAATACCTGATTCTATACGAGGTAAAAACTCAGCAAATGAGTTATTCCACTCATCGAAGTGGTCGCTGTGCCATATACCTGTATCTAGCATGTCTATCTCATCCATTTCTTGGGGGCAATCACTCACCTTACCTAAAGTCTTTATCAAACTGTTTTTTGGCTCCAATATATGGTCTAACATTACCGGTACATTACTATCTTGCAATATCCCGAAATAGATCATATTCACGTCTATTCGTCCTTCACCATCATATAGCACAAGTGAGTCTTTGAGTACGGGTAATCCTTTGTAAGAGAAGTTTTCTTCTGCTACGAATAGCTGTGGTTTGTCTTCCACTATGCCACTGGATTTACGTATAGCGTTTCTAATTTCCATATTATAATATTCGGTTTTGTATTTATTGAT
>JBFHKR010000015.1:0-30205 GCA_041595255.1 Chlorobiota bacterium | reverse complement strand
GTCTTCCGTTCAAGATATAACAGAAATAGAATCACTATCATTTAAATCCATTGATGAAGGAAGTGATATCACATTTTCTATTGTTTCTGATAGGTCTTTGGAAAATGGTACTTTCTCCATCTACTCCCAAGAAGGGAAGCTAATCAATACCATAAATGTGAGAAGTAATAGCACCGAAATCTCTGTAATTATCAGCAAAAGTGAGCTACCAAGACTATCGCTCATAAGCTTCACACAAGGTGAAAGGGTTTACACACATAAGTTTGCCAGGGAATGAAATAATAATCTCATCTATCCCATACCAACTTTATATTCTATATTGTCTATTTATAGACTATTTCTCAAAGTGACTTTTAACGAATGCAACTAGCTGATTTTCTGTCATTTTATCTGTTGATTCTACATCGATTTTTATATTCTTAAAATGCAAATCCTTCTTTAAAAAATTATATAATTCTGTTTTTGCATTAGTTGGACCAAATAATAGAACATGATTATAGTCTAACATCACATTCGCAATTTCTTTATAAAAAGCTTCATTCATTTGCTCTTTTTTATTATTCATTGTGTATTCACTTCTCTCTAATACTTCTTGTTTTATATCAGTAGTAAAACTAGATGATATTGTACGAGTTTCCTTTTGAGAATTTAAATCTATCAAGTAAGCATTTGAATAATCCATCCAAATACCCAAGTTTTTAATAATTGCCATTTCCTTTAATCCTTTTAGTTTATAATACGAATTACTTTACACATATGAGTACGCTTTTATCTCGCTTATAGTTACAATCAAAGTGTGATAATAACTCATTGGGCTTTATACAATTTATGGAGTTTTAAATTTATATCTTTAAGGTTACTGTTTTTTTATTCTAAAGAGTGTTACAAAAATTGTCTTTCATCCGAATCATAAAAGGGGAAGCGAGTTTATTCACAAAAGTTAGCTAGGGATTGTTTCCTTAGTTTAATTAGTGTGTTCATAAAACAACTCTGCTAGTATATTACAATTATTCTTAAGTTTGTAACTATGCAAGAGACGAATCCAAAGAATAGAATTGTATTCATAGACCTTATGCGTGCCTACGCTATCTTGATGATGGTGCAGGGGCACTTGGTTGATGCTTGTTTGGATCCTATATACCGTGACCCAAATAATATAATTTATTCTACTTGGAATTTTATGAGGGGCATGACCGCTCCTGTTTTCTTCTTCTCTTCAGGTATGATATTCACATATCTATTAATGAAAGAAGAGGATAAATCCGGTAAGGGGTTCAAAAATGCAAGAGTAAAAAAAGGATTCGTTCGATTTACATCTCTGATATTTATTGGTTATTTACTCCATTTTAATTTCTGGATAATCTGGGATTTCTTAGACGGTTCTCTAGACAAATCATATCATAGTATGCTTATAGTCGATGTCTTGCATATAATAGGCACGGCCATATTGCTAATAGTACTCACGTATCTATTAGCTACATATACTAGAATCAAAGTTTATGCTCTTATGTTGATAGGTGCATTAGCTACTTTCTATTATTATCCAGATATAGAGCCGTTTGATTTCTCCTATCTACCTGATTTTCTATCTAATTATTTAGCCAAAGGGAAGCAATTCAGTTTTACTATTATTCCTTGGGTTGGATACTCTTTATTTGGTAGTGTACTCGGTATTTTTGTTTGGACTAGGCCAAAATCAATAAACTCATATATACTTGCATTTATATTTTTAGTGGCAGGTTATTTATTGCATTTTTATTCTACAGATATGCTTATAGATTTGTATAAGTTTACTGGTTGGGACAATTTTAAACACCTTGCTTATAATAACTACTTATTCTACCGATTAGGTCACGTATTTATAGTGGTTTCTATATTCATGGTGATAAATAATATATTCAAAAATATACCAAAGATAATACCAAAGATTGGCTCAGAGACATTGACAATTTATATAGTTCATGCGTTCGTTATATACGGGTCTATATTCCAATTTGGGATAGTTCAAAACTTTGGCAAAGCATTGACCCCTTGGGAATGCTTTGCCTTGGCTTTGACGCTCGAGATTTTCTTTGTAGCTTTGGTTTATTATATCAAACCTATAAGAGTGTATCTGAGAGAAGTTGGTTACAAACTAAAACTTATAACTAAACCCAAGTCCTAGAGTTTGCTTTACCTGTAATCTACGTCCAACTCCGTCTGAAACTTCTTCACCATCAACTTCTTTGAACAAAGGAACCAAGATATCATGATCGTAGATTAGATGTGCGAATATATTTACTGTTATATATTCGTTTACAGTTAGATTTAACGAATTTTCCCAATTCACGTCTATATTTGCTCTATTCTCAGATTTCGGATCAGTATAGTTATTGAATAAATCTAACTTAGATTTGAAAGTGATATTCTCCATCAATGCTTTTTTGTAATCTAATGTCGCATAAGCACCAAATTCCATACGAATTTTATCGCCAGGTGTAACGCCGTAGGCACCTTGTGCAGATAAAGTATCATCGTTGACTATAGTCATCTTACCAGTAGCTGGTGATAAGTAGAAAGAGAAATCAGAGTTCGGTTTGTAAGTCATCCCGGCTGATAGTATAACATAAGCTGGAGCTAGAAAGTTTGAAACTTCTACCGAATCATTAGGGTAATTGTATCCTTCTACAAACTGTGATTTGAAATTGAATTTACCAGAGTAATACAAATCTTTTGCAGCTATATGGTTGAAATTAGATAATAAATCAATTTTATCTTCATTTTTACGTGTTCCAAATTCTTTGGTGTTAATTAGTCCATATCCAAAATCAAATACATTTTCCCATATAGTCAATGAGTCATCATATGTGATATTATAATTGAGCAGGGCTGTACCAGAAACAGAGTTATTCCCCCCTTGTGCCCAATTAGTGAAAGATGCTTGATTAACTAATACTTGCGCATTACCTTTCGTTAACCAATAATTTGTTGTATCAGATTGTGCTAATGTAAGTGAGCTTGCGAAGAGCAAAGTAGAGAAGATTAGAATTATTTTTCTCATTTATATGTACCGAGTGTCTTAATAAAAAACAAATTTATGAAAAATTATTCAGATAACTGCTTTCAGTAGTGTATAAAAAAGCATTTAGTAGTCTTAAGTAATATATTATAATGGAATAAAAAAAAGTGCCAGAAGACTTCTGACACTTTTTGAAAAAATGTTTATAATTAAATTATACTCATTAGTCGTTATCTTCAGTTTCAGTAAGATTTCCTCGTTTCTCTTGGTCTCTTTCTATTGCCTCAAATAGAGCTTGGAAATTACCTTGACCAAAACCAGTAGCCCCTTTTCTTCTTTGTATTATTTCATAGAAAAATGTTGGTCTATCACCGATAGGTTTGGTAAATAGTTGCAATAAATATCCACTGCTACCTATTTCTACATCAACTAATATTCCCAACTCTTCTAACATATCGATATCTTCGGTAACTAGACCGCCTCGCTCTTGGCTCTTTCTTCTAATATCATCATAATATGTCTTTGGTGCTCTATCTAAGAATTCCATACCATTTTCTCTTAGGTTCCTTACAGTACGTATTATATCTGTAGTCGATAGGGCGATATGTTGTATCCCAGTACCGTGATATTGTATTATATATTCATCTATTTGGGATAGTCGTTTTCCTTTGTATGGCTCATTGATAGGGTTTTGGATAACTCCATCTTTAGAACGAACGACTTTCGAAAGTAAAGCTGAGTATTGAGTCGAAATATCACCTGGTCCATAGTCAACAAAAGTTTCAAAATCGAGAACTCTATTGATATAGTTAGCCCAAAAATCCATCTCGTTAACATGCACGTTGCCGACTATATGGTCTATGTGAGTAAGCCCCGTAGTTTTACGTTCTACATCGTATTTCTGTACTGGTGTTTCGAAACCAGGTTTAAAAAGTCCTTTGTAATTATCGTAATTGATGAAGTTAATTTCAGCATCATCATAAAGCTTTATCGCTGCTTGTTCTACATAACCATATTCATCTTCTAACTTATAAGGAGGACGTACAGGAACTCCACCATTATTGATAGCCGCATTGTAAGTTTTCTTAACATCGACTACTTCCAAACACCATCTTTTGACGCCATCGCCATGTTGATTAACGAATGACATAATCTCTGATGTACTTGGTTGTAGAGATGCTGTGATCATTATCTTCATATTAGTTTTTGTAGCTAATAGGAATGAAATTCTATCTCTTGTCCCAGTCTCAGGTCCTTGGTAAGCTACTATATCTAACCCTAGTGCTTTTGTATGCCAATAAGCCGCCATTTTGCCAGAGCCTACGTAGAATTCGACATAGTCATAACCACGTATTCCCATCGAATTATTAGGGATTTTACTTGGTATTCCGCCGTAACAAATATCCATTTCCATGATTTATTTATCCTCTTTTTGTGTCTGATTATTTCATATATTTACAAATTAAAAAAAACTAAACTCTCTTTTATATTAATAATTAAGATAATAAGAAAAAATGAAAATACCTAAAAGCAACCAATATAAAAGAATCTATAATCTACTATGGGTATTTTATGCTTTCTTTGTTATTGTAATTGCGACTATAGCATATATTTCAATAGATGAAATGAATAAATTGTCTGTTATCTCTAATAATTATAAGGCAATGGATAAAATCTATTATTTGTCAGATGAGATACTAAGCTCCCCCAACGATTATGATTATATAAAGATTAGATTAAAAGAAATTAGAAATGAACTTGAGAATTTGAATCTGCTTTATCTAAAAGATAACCAGATTATAAAATCATCAGTCTCCTCGAAATTAAATGAACTAGAATTTCTCCTCCTCGATACAAACAATACAGAGTATCTGAACAATATTGTCGAAACAACGAATAGTATTAAATGGGATAGTAAAGATTTCAAATTAAATATACTACTCCAATACAAAGGAACAGTTAATCAAACACAGAAAATTGTACTAATTTTAATCGTTCTTTCAACTATAGTACTTACCTTGGTGCTTGTGTTAGTAGTATTCCCAGCTATTAGAAAGCTAGATAAATTTGCATTGAAATTAGCAAGTATAAGCAAAGAAAAAGAAGAATCGTTGAAAGAGTTGACTGCAAGGAACGAGGAGATATTTTTCAGAGAAAAAAGATTTGCGACTATAGCTGAGTTATCACCTATTGGTCTTTTTCTAACAGATACTTTAGGTAAATGTCAGTTCGTAAATAAACGTTACTCTGATATAGTAGGCCTGAGTTTTGACGAATGCATGGAAGATGGATGGAAGAATGGTATATACGAAGGAGATAGGGAACGTATATTCAATACATGGTATGAATCAGTTCAAAAGAATGATGAGTTCTATATAAATGAATATAGAGTTGTTAGAGACAATGAATTTAGAAATATAGCTGTAAAAGCGAAACCAATAAAAGATGAAAAAGGTAAAATCACCGGTTTCGTTGGTATGGTAGAGGATATAACTAAAGCTAAAGAAATACAAGACGATCTAAAAAGTACAGCAAAGAGATTCGAATCACTAATAGATGACCTTCCTTATGGTGCAGTGCTAAATAGTGAAGAAGGTTTTTACTTTAATAAAGCTGTAGAAAAGATAATTGGTTATACTAATGAAGAAATTAGTAATATAGATGATTGGTTCAATTCGCTTTATAAAATGGATGCAGAGAAAGTCAAGGAAATTTATTATCAAAACAAAAATAATAATTTCGAAGAAGAGGTAATAGTTGATCTTGTAACGAAATCAGGTGAAGTAAAAAAAGTAGCATTCAAAGATAAGTTAACTCCAATAGGTGAAATCTGGGGACTCGAAGATAGAACAGAAATATTGAGAACTGAAGCCGAAAAACAAGAGATTAATGAAGAATATAAATTCATACTTGATTCTATCAAAATCGGTGTTTGGGATTGGACTATAGAATCAAATGAACTCGAATCGAATGATAGGATGTATGAAATATTTGATTTTGAAGAAGGTATAAAAGTCAATAGTTATGATGATTACAAAAATAAATTACATCCTGATGATGTAGATAGAGTAAATAATGAAATTGCTTATGTACTAGAAACACCTGGTGAAGAATTCGATTCTATATTTCGGATTGTAAATAGAAATAATGAGATACGATATGTAAGTGCTGTCTCTAAAACATATCGGGATGAAGATGGTAAAGCAGTTAGGATGGTCGGTTTAATTTGGGATGTAACAGAAGAAAAGGTAAAGGAAGAAATAAGAAAAGAACTAGCTGAAAAATATGATTTGATTCTAAATTCGACAGAAATTGGTGTATGGGATTGGGATTTTAGGACTAATAAACTTTCTTGGAATGATATTTTATACTCATTATATGAAGTATCAAAAGAGGCAGAAGATGTTTATGCCGAATATGAGAAAAAGCTTCATCCTGATGATAAGGAATTAGCTAATAAGAATTTCGAAAAAATAATGAGCGGTGAACTAAATAGCTATGAGTCCGAATTTAGAATTATATTATCGGATTTAAGTATTAGGTACATAAAAGCTATAACGAAAATCGAAAAAAATAACGATGGTGAGATTATTAGGATATATGGGATTAATATAGATATTTCAGAATTGAAAGAATCTCAAATTCAACTAATGGAAGCTAAAGAAAAAGCTGAATCAGCCAATAAAGCAAAATCAACTTTCCTTGCTAATATGAGTCACGAAATTCGAACACCTATGAATGCGATATTAGGGTTTAGTGAAATATTGCAAAACAACAATATTGATGAAAGAAATAAGGATTATATTAACGGCATAATAAAGAGCGGTAACTCGTTACTTAGTTTGATAAATGACATATTAGACTTCTCAAAAATAGAAGCTAATAAAATGACCTTGAATCTTAATACAGTTGATATAAAAAGATTAGTTAACGATATAGATAGGATATTCGAATTTACTACGAGTAAGAAGGGCATACAATACTATACTAATATAGATGTTGATATCCCTTCATATCTGGTACTAGATGAAGGCAAAATCAAACAAGTCTTGATAAATCTGTTGGGTAATGCTGTTAAGTTTACCGAATCCGGCACCATAAGTTTAGATGTTAACTTTAGATTTAATAAAAATGATAGTTCAAAATTAGAACTTTCTATTAAAGTTAAAGATACTGGTATTGGTATCCCTAGTGACAAACTTTCGACTATCTTTAACCCGTTCGAACAGGAAGAGGATAATGACTCTAGAAAATACGAAGGAACAGGTTTGGGATTGTCAATTGTCAAAAGCATAGTTGAACTCCATAATGGTAGGGTTGAAGTAGAGTCTGAATTTGGCAAAGGAAGTACATTTATAGTCATCATCCCCGATGTTTCTATATCACTTATGCAGCCAAATATAGTAAGTAATTCAACAAAAAACGACTTCATTCAATATGATTTGAGTGACAAAACAATATTGTTTGCCGAAGATATAGAATCTAACAGAATAGTGGTCAAAGCGTTTCTGAAGGATTTTAAGGTCAATGTACTATTTGCTGTGAATGGTGAAGACGCTTTAGAAATAGCACGCAATAATAAAATTGATTTGGCTTTTATTGACTTGCATATGCCTATTATGGATGGTATGACAATGGCAGAAATTTGGACTAATGATGAATTTTTGAAGGAAATTCCACTAGTAGCTTTGACAGCAGAAGTCTATAATGAAGAAAAACAAGCCGATAAAGATTATTTTAATCAGTATTTGACGAAACCTGTCAGAGCCGAAGAAATCTATAAGGCCATTCTAGTAGAAACGGGAATGAAAGAAAGAGGTGAGTCAAGTCAATTAAATATTAGAAATGAATTAGAGTTATCACCCAAGGCCCTCGAACTAATTGAAGAACATCAATTATCTGAGTTATCTAATAAATTACTAAAAAAGTTAAACACAAGGGAACTAGCGAAATATATTGAGAAAATTGAGTTCGTTTCTGAAATGGAAAATGAAGAGTCTTTAAGAGAGTATATAAGGGAACTAAAATTAGCATTGGAAACATTCAATGTCTATAAAATAAAACAGTTACTGGCTCAGAGTGTTAACAACATATAATCACAAACATAAGTGTAACTAATTTTAATCTCAAAATGTCTTAAGTTTGCTATGACTAAAAATTACAAACAGTTAAATTCGTAAGTAGAATCTGGATTTAACAAAAAATTATAAGGTTTATAAAATGAATAAATTAATTAAAATTATCACCGTCTCTCTATTATTCTCGAGTCTATCTTTTGCTAAAGAAGTGAAAGTTGATATAGATGCTAAAAGAACTGAAAGTGCTTATGTGAATTTATCTTCACCCGATATCATTATGGTTGATAATACTAATTGGGATTTGGCGTTTATGACTCCCCTAAGTGCTGCTATTAGAATTAATGATGGACAAGGCGTTAGACTATGGCACGTAACTGACGCAGGTATTTCTGATTTTGATTCACCATTGGACACTACAGGTAAATTTGAGACTTGGACAGAGTTATTCAACTCTACAGATTCTTGGCAAATAGGTGCATTTAATATGGGGTTAGATGGTTTTTCTGATGACAATCCAGGAGAATTTGGTTGGGGTCAATATAGTCAAACTATAGTATCAGGAACAGAACTATTTGTAATCAAATTGCGTAATGGTGAATATAAAAAAATAGCTATCGACGAGCTAACAGCAGGTACTTTCTATTTCTTTTATTCTGATTTGAATAATGAAAATCAAGTTTCTAAAGAATATGTAAAAACGAATTTTTCAGGTAAGCTGCATGGTTACTATGATTTACAAATTGGTGAATCGGTTGATAGAGAGCCTACCATGGATAAATGGCATTTAGAATTTTCGAAATATGTCCAAATAGTTGAAGGTCAGGGTGTGACTCAACCTTACCCTGTAGTAGGCGTTAGATCTAACAGAGGAGTAAAGGTAGCGCAATTGGATGACGTTGATGTTGTAAATACTCCAAAACCAAAACCAGAGGAATTTTCATCAATAATAACAGAAATTGGACATGATTGGAAGGAATTAAATTTTTCTACCTTTGAATATGAAGTAATAGAGAATAGAGTATATTTTGTACAAAGATTTGAATTGCAACAAGTCAATGGAGAATCGGTAGAAGTTCCAGTTGGAGAATTGTATAAATTAGTATTCACTGGTTTCGAAGGTGGTACTTATACATTTGAAATTGCTGATCCACAGCTTTCTGTAAATGAAACTAATTACGATAACAACAAATTTGCAGTTTATCCGAATGTGTTAACTAAAAATGAAACGATAAATTTGGTTTATGCAGGTACTGATATAGGACATGCTGATTTGAAGATATATTCTTCTACTGGCGCTGTAGTCCATAATCAAAACATTAATCTATCTAAAAATCTACAGATTTCTAGCATAAATACTGCCGATCTTAATTCAGGTGTTTACTTTGTTAGGATTCAAAAAGGTAATTCAATTTACACTCAGAAATTTGTAGTGAGATAATTGGGCATTCTAAAGACATTAGCAATTTACTTATTGGCTAGTAGCACCCTACTAGCCATTGGTACTTTAAAAGTTTATGATATCAATACGAATGAGCCGCTTATTTCGGCCTCAGTGCAATTTGTAAATCTAAACCCATCTAAAGCCGATTCTAATTTCCGAAAAACTGATAGTTATGGTTCAGTACGTGTACCCTACGACTCAGCTATAGCAAAGGTCTCATATTTGGGATACGAATCCAATCAGATAGTTGTATATAAATCAAGACGTAATCAGATATTACTTAACCAAGTTTCTATACTCTACTCAGAAATAGTAACTACAGGGCAATACTCACCGACATTATCTACTAATTCTATAATAAAAGTTGACGTTCTCGATAGAGATTTTATAGTTAGCAAAGGCGCTAATAATCTTCGTGATTTATTGATGCAAGAAGGTGCAATTAATATAAATCAAGATGCGCAATTGGGTAGCAATATCTCTATTAATGGATTAGGTGGGGAAAATGTAAAAATACTAATAGATGGAATACCAGTGATTGGTAGAACTAATGGTAATATAGACATAAGCCAACTAAGTTTGACTAATATAGATAGAGTGGAAATAGTAAAAGGCCCAATGTCAACTCTGTATGGTACAGATGCTCTTGGTGGAGTTATCAATCTAATCTCCAAAAGAGAGTCAGGCGACAATATTAGCGCAAGAGGTTTAGGAACTTTTGAAACTGTTGGTAGATATAACTTTGATTTAGGTCTTAACAGTAGTTTTGATGATAATTATATAAATCTGAATTTCGGTCGTCATTTTTTTGGAGGATATTCTCCTATAGAAAATTCTCGTACTCAATTATGGAAGCCAAAAGAGCAATATTTTGCTGATATAGATGCTAAGACAGTTCTTTTGGGGTTTGATGTCCGATACAAAGGTGGATATTTCGAGGAATTACTAATCTCTAAAGGTATTCTAATCGCTCCTTACTTCGAGGGGGCTTATGATAATAAATATAAGACCGACAGATTGAATAATGCAATTTTTGTTTCAAAACAATTAGAGAATAATAAAAATTTTAATTTCTCTCTTTCTCACTCTAATTACAAACGTTCAAGAAATACATATTATAAAAATCTAGTCACTCTAGAAGAAATACTAACTGGTGATGATGCTGAACAAGATACAACCAAATTTGAATCTACTAATATACGAGCCGCATTTTATGATGAATTTCTCAATGATAATCTTGGGTATAGTGTAGGTATAGATTTCAACCTAGATAACGGTGAAGGTGGCCGTATAGAGGGTACTCCAGTAATTAATGATTATGCTGCTTATATAAGTACTAAGTATATATTTGGCGATTTTCTAACTGTACAGCCTGCTGTTAGATATATATACAATACTAAATACGATGCTCCGTTAGTTCCAGCATTAAATATAATGTCTGAATTATCTAATGAATTGACTATTAGAGCTTCCTATGCAAAGGGTTTCAGAGCACCATCTTTGAAAGAACTTTACTTCTTTTTTGTAGATGCTAGTCATAATATAAGAGGAAATGCCGATTTGGGAGCAGAAAGTTCTGATGCCTTTAATCTTGGTTTGTCATATACGCTTGTAAATGATAAGAGAGTATTAAAATTAGAACCTAACCTCTATTATAATGAGATAGTTAACAAAATATCTTTGGCTAATATGAATAATAATTTATTTACTTATGTCAATATTGGTCAACATAGGACTTTAGGTACTAATATCTCTTTGAAATATATCTATGAAGATTTCTATAATAAATTTGGTTTCAATTATATCGGTACTGAAAACTTCATTGACGGTATTTCAAATGGGGTACAATATACTCCCGAATTTACAGTCAATTCCTCATGGGAGTCAAACTTATTTGACTTGAAATTTTCAGTATTTTATAAATTCACAGGCGAATCACCTGGATTTGTATTGAATGACGAAGAAGAAATTGAAAATTTTATAATTGACTCTTACAGTAATTTAGACTTCACTATATTAAGAAAATTTGAGGAGTTGAATACTACTTTTTCTGTAGGTGTTATTAATATGTTTGATGTAACAACTGTTAATAGTAATCAGATAACAAGTGGAGCTGCTCACTCGGGTAATAGCTCATCATTGCCAGTAGGTTACGGTAGATCATTTTTCGCTAAAGTGGAGTTCAATATACCATAATGAAAAAATATTTATACATATTGCCATTATTGGCACTTCTAAACTCCTGTTTCAAAGAGGATGACGCTGTTTCACCATATCCGAGGGGTGATGTTACTTCTTATCAAATTGAAATGGGAAGCAAATATGAGTACCAAGTATATTTCGACTT
Organism: Chlorobiota bacterium; assembly: GCA_041595255.1. GTDB lineage: Bacteria > Bacteroidota > Ignavibacteria > Kapaibacteriales > UBA2268 > PGYR01. The sequence continues at coordinate 18,341 of JBFHKR010000015.1, read as the reverse complement.
TTCGACAAATTCGGTAGTCAAAACGAATCATTTTGATGAGTGGGATTTAGGATTCCAAGCTTATGATAATTATTATATCAGAATGAACTTAGGCCGTGAAATGACTTTGCAAGATCTAGGTCCAGTCGATTTCGATAATGTAACAGAAGGACTTGACAAGACAAATAATATTTACGATGTACCATCTGGAAATTTGGATTCGACAGCAATAGGAAAATGGTGGGAAGTAGAAGGCGGTAAAATCCAATCGAAAAATCATGTTTACGTTATTAATAGAGGCCGAAACAGGAATCGTAGGCAAGAAGGGGTTTGGAAAATGATGATAATGGGAGCTGATGAAAGTGGGTTCACAATTAAGTTTTCGGAGCTGAAATCAAATATAATAGATACTCTCTTTATACCTAGAACAGAAGGATATAATTTTATTAATGTGAGTTTTGCTAATGGTGGGGAAGTCAAATACTTGGAACCACCTTCTAAAAATTGGGATATATTGTTTACTTCATACATTGAGTTTTTTGACGTACCAGGCTTCGAGATTTATACAGTAAGAGGCGCTTTACTAAATGAAAGGTATTGCTTAGCAGCGGAAGCAGATAGCCTAATGGAGTTTAGCGAATTAACAGCTGAAGTTGCTCAAATGAGTCAATTTACCAATATTCGCAATGTTATCGGATACAATTGGAAAGACGTAGATATAAACACAGGAGTTTATACTGTTAATTCTAATAAGAAATATTTGATAAAAGACACTGATGGATTTCTTTACAAAATGCGATTTGTTGGTTTTCATAAAGTAATTGATGGGAAAGCTCAGAATGGCTATCCCGAATTCGAATTCAAACTGCTATAGTTATAAAGATAAAAATAAGGTAAGCTATGCCGATGGTTGATAAACTCTCTTTGAGAGAAAAATATGAAGAAGTAAAACAAAGAAACCCAAAACTAAGAATCAAAGAGTATGCTGATCTATTAGGTATTAGTGAGCTTGAATTATTAGCCTCTAACTTGCACGATCCAAGTGTCAAATTAAAAGAGTCTCCTTTAGAAATTTATAAATTGCTTCCAAGATTAGGTAGAGTTATGGCTCTAGCGAGGAACGAAAATGCAGTGCACGAGCGTAAGGGTACTTTTGGTAAAGTACAAGTACATGGTACTACTGGTTTAGTTTTAGGTGAAGATATTGACCTTCGTGTTTTCTTTGATGATTGGAAATATGTATATAATGTAGAAAAAGTACACAATGGTAAACTTCTGCGCTCTATTCAGTTTTTCAATAAATACGGTAAACCTACGCAAAAAATATATCTAACCGAAGAGAGTAACGAAGAAGAATATAGAAACCTGATAGATGAATTCAGAACCGAAGATACAGAATTACCGAATGTAGAAAAAGGAAGCAGAGTTAGAATATATAATGCGACGAAAGATATAGATTTTGATGTCGCTTTGAAAGAATGGGAAAATTTAACAGATACTCATAACTTCCAAACTTTGCTTGATACTCAGAAGATAAAAAGGTTAGAATTAGTCAAAAGAGCACCCGAAAATCTTGCTTATAGAGTTTATAATGACGCCGTTATAGATATACTTTATTCAGCAGCAGACAAACAAGTTCCAATAATGGTTTTTGTAGCTAATGATGATATAGTCCAAATACACACTGGTGAAATAAAAAACATACGTCTAATTGAAAATTGGACAAACATAATGGATGAAAATTTCAATTTGCATTTGCGCAATGATTTGATATCTGAGACGTATGTAGTGCTCAAGCCAACAACGGACGGTATTGTTACTTCACTTGAACTTTATGATATGGATGGCGAATTAGCTATCACTTTTTTTGGGAAGAGAAAACCTAGTATACCTGAACTTCCGGAATGGCAAGCAATTATAGCTGAATTAGAAAAGGCAAAATAATGAACAGTAGAATAGACAAAATAATAGAATTTCTTAAAAAAAGATGGGGAGTTACTTCACCATTCCAAGTTGCCATTATATTTCTAGTATTTGCTATCACAGGTATGTTGTCTATATACGTAAGTCGTTTTATATTCGAGTTACTCCATTTAACTAAAGATGATCCTTTTTGGCTAAGAGCTGTTGTTTATATAGTTACTGTATTACCAGCATATCAAGTTATACTACTAACTGTAGGTACTTTATTTGGGCAACATAAATTCTTTAAAAACTTCCTGAGAATAATGTTTAGTCGCTTTTTGTTTTGGAAACGTCCCAAAAAAAAGACTAGTGATATTTCCTAACTTCCTGAATTTCTCAAATCTCACAAAACATAAAGGCCGTAAGTCCTATAAAAAAACAGGATAAAAAATACTTTGAAAATATTTATCTTTTTTTGAAACTCCGAATTTCCATTTTCCGTTTTTGTTTGAATTATTCACACAATTATAAATTTTTTAAATTTTGGAGTTTTTTATGAAAAAGTTAGTTCTTTACTTTACCGCAACTTTATTAGTTGCATTTTTAAGCAGTTGTTCTGATGATAAATCAACAACACCAGATACAGCTGGTACAGGTTTACCTCTAGCTATTGGCAACATGTGGAAATACGATTCTTACGAAATTGATGCTAATGGCAATACAATTGGTTCAAAGTTAGGTTCACATACTAATACTGTAACAGGCACAATTACTTTAGGTGGCAAAAGTGCTTTTATCTTAGTTGAAGATGATTCAGAAACTAAAGATACATCTTATATTTATACTGATGCAGATGGAATTTATGGTTACTTTAGCCCTGAATTCCCTGGTGGTACTGCTATGTGGTTAAAATCAATTGATTTTAAAAATACAAAATGGGATATTTTCAAAATAAATATAGATGAAACTGACGAAGAAGAAGGTACTACAACTAAAGGTGTTTCAGGTATGAAAGGTGAAAGACTTGCATCAAGCAAAGTAACTTACAAAAATAAATCTTATGATGTTCAGAATTATATAAACATTATATATTCTGATGTTGTGGTTACTTACTTAGATGAAAATAATACCCCTATATCACAAACTATTTCTAATAGTGATACTAGTTATGTTAGTTTAATTCCTGGTCTGGGTGTTTATTCTAGTACTTCAAGTGAAGTGAATTATACTGACGAAGATATTGAAGTTAGAACATTCAAAGACATACTTGTTGATCATAACTTAAAATAAATCTAAGTTTATTTAAGTTAATATAAAGAAAAAGTCCAGTATTACTGGACTTTTTCATTTTTTGCATATTATTTCTATTTATTTAATACTTTTTTCTTATTTTTATAAAAGATGATAACAATATCGTCTTATTTTAATAATTATTAGGAGTTTGTATGAAAAAATTAAAAAACATTTTAGCCTTGTTTTTATTTGTGTCTTTATTAGGTGCTTGTTCTGATGATGAAAATGTCACAAACCCTACAAACGATGGATTAAGCTTCCCAATGGCTCAAGGGAATACATGGACTTATGATGTCTATGAGTTAGATGAAAATGAAAATATGACGGATGTCAAATTAGGCACAAATAAATTAATAATTGGAGAGGCTGTTACAATAGATGGTAGATCAGGATTCTATTATACTGAGGAAACAACTATTAGTAGTGAAGGTGAAGATGAACCAAACGCAACAGCGATGAGCTCGGATGAAAATGGTTTATATATTTATTTTTCAAGCTTTACTGATGATGAAGAAAATCCACTAATAGGAATTACACCAGGTTGGACTAAAGTTATCGATTTCAAAAATCAAACTTGGGAATCGCTCAATATACCGATAGATATCTCTGATGATGGTACAACTACCAAAGGTTCTATAAAGATGACTGGTTCTAAAGTAGGTGCAGTGAATGTGACTTACAAAGGAAAGTCTTATACTGCACAAAGGTATAAATCTACTTTTGTTATGAATATAACTATTACTAGTCCATTTGGTTCTTTCTCAATAGATGGAGAAGATGATAGTTATTATGTAATCATTAGTGGAATAGGCATGTTCGAGGTTAAGTCAATAGAAATTGACGAAGAAACTGAAATGAAAGGCGGAGAAGTAGAAATACTTGTTGACCACACTTTGAATTAATGTTAACCTATAAATAGAAAATAAAAGTCCAGTATTAGCTGGACTTTTTCTATATTAGGAGTAAATAATTGTAAACAAATAGGAATACAAAATGAATACGAAAAAAGTGTTAATACTATTAACTACTGTAGCTATTATAATTTCTCTTAGCAGCTGTAAAAAATCTACAACCGAACCAATTTATTTTAGTTATTTGGAACTACAGTCAGGTATGTTTTGGGATTATGATATTTATAGTCTAGATACTCAAGGTGAAATTAGTGATGAAGTAATAGGAGTAAAGACTATTTCTTTGGGAGAAAAACTTGAATTAGATAATAGAACAGCATTTCCTCTTATAAATGACAATAAATCAGACTCTGATATATTTACTCATATAAGTGCAGATTTAGATGGTATTTTCCTTTACCTTGATGAGATAAACCTCAATAATTATGTTACTGACCCTAGTACTACAACAAATATCCCAATTCTAATCCCAGGTTGGATTAAAGTTATGGACTTCGAAAAAGAAAGTTGGGAATCTTTTTTTGTTGAATTAAATACAATTGTAGAGATGGATACAATCGCTGGTAAAATATTAATTACAGGCCAGAAAGAAGGTAAAATAGAAGTGAATTATAATGGGTCAACTTACAATGCTGATTTAGTAAAGTTAACTTTTGATTTGGCAGCTAAAGTCGATTCTCCTACAACTAACATAGATGAGAAAAGGCTTTCTGATATGTATTATGCATTCATAGAAGGAATTGGAATATACTCTTTACAACAAAACCGAAATGAATTAGCAGGGATTTTCGAAGGCAGAAAAGAAATACTTACAAATCATGGGTTCTGATAATTCTTATATATATTAAAAATAATATCTTCTTTTATTCTTTGAAGTAAATGATTTGGTATCAAACAGAATAGATTATATGATTAATAAGTTAAAAGAAGCGATAAAAGACCCTAAAGGTACATTTAAAAGAATATATCGGTGGCTTGAGCTATTCGAAGAGCGTTTAGATAGGCACCAGACTTTTATGATGGCCTCGGGCATAGCTTTTAATATACTACTTTACTTATTACCTGTATTTTTGATTTTAGTATTGACTATCAGAATGTTTCTTGGTTCACAAGGAATAGTAGAGAAGTTTAGTGGGCTTCTATTTGATTTTCTTCCCCCTACTCAAGACACTTACGCAATGCTTGAGACTGTTTCAAAGGAAGTAGAAATATTAGTACAATACTCTTCTGTATTTGGGATTATTGGAGGTGTTTCACTCCTTTGGCTCTCATCATTACTCATAAGTTCATTTAGAAGTGCTTTGAACGAGATATATAGTCTAAAAAGCAGACATATTTTTATATTATACAGATTTAAGGATATGCTACTTACTTTAGTACTAACAGTACTTATACTTATATATTCTTATGCTGTACCTATAGTAACTTTCTTCGTGGATTCGTTGACAGATATTCTACCCGATATAATCAATGGTTTTTTGACTAATGTCTTTTTGATGTTATTTTCTTTGCTTACTTCTTTTTTATTGATTTACTTTATTTTCAGATGGGTTCCCAATGAGCGAATACCGAGAGGCCCAAGAGTATTTGCTACTAGTGTAACAGTAGTAATGATAGAAATATCTCGTCATATATTTGCATGGTACATATCTTCAGTAACTGATTATGGTAAGTTCTATGGAACTTATGCAGTAATTGTTTCTCTGGCAGTTTGGGTGTATTATTCTTCTTTGATTATTTTACTCAGTGCAGAATTAGGTAAATATATTTACGATAATAAATGGGATCGTGAACATCAGACAGAAGAAACATTTGAAGATAGCCTGTTACCTTAGAATTTCAGATATTTCTGCCAGACTAAAAATAGCTCCCACGTTGCATTTATATCACGAAGACAATAATCCGATATAGTAGCTATATCGCCTTTTTTGTATAATTCAGATACCATGGAACCATCTACACCTTCGCTTTTAGGGGATGTAATTCCGAAGGCTCGAGTGTAGAAATCGAAATTGAATCTTTTAGATGCAGAGTAAGGAGATGGATTGTAAAAACTCAGCTCATCTATCAAATCAGTATGACCAGGATAGTTCCATTTCGTACCATTCATCAGATTTCGTGAAGGGCGAATCTTGAGCAGTGCACTTCTTAACATAAGAAAAGGAACATCGAAACTACGTCCATTGAATGAAATTAAAATAGCATCATTATATTTTGATACAATTTTCCAAAATGCTTCTAATAGACCTCTTTCCGAATAGAGCAAACATTGTTTACCGCTTTCTAAGGTGAGCTCTGCACCTTCTTCTCCATCATAATTTGGTAAAGTTGAAAAAGCCGCTTCGTTCTTTATCTCATATTCTCCATTTACACCTTCCATTAGTTGTAAACCTATACAAACTACTTGTGCGGTAAAAGGGTACAACCCTAACATGAATTTCTTTTGTTCTATTTCCTCCTCGGTAACAGCGCCTCTAATCAAATATTCTTGTTGCGATTCGGAAAATGACTCAAAGTCCATTGATGCAGTTTCTATGTCAAATACTATATATCGTTCCATAAGTTTTTCTTCTGTTTTAATTGATTCTTATTTGTAAATATACAGAATTTTATTCGAATTAAATATGAATTCAAAATAGATAACTTCTATGTTGTGTTATTATAAAGCTATTATTTATTAGTAACAACTAAGAAAGACAAAAGAATGAATATACCGATAAACATTATCCTTTCATTTTTCGGCAATTATATCAATATTTTGTAATTTTATAATTATGCTAATTAACAAAATTGAAAATTAATCATAGGATTGGATATAATGGATTTGAAAATTGCTTCCCTTGCCGAACTAGGTAAAGATAAAATTGAAAAACTTCCCTTCTCTATAAGGATACTATTAGAGAACGTACTTAGAAATAAAGATAATTTTGCGATAACGCAAGAACACGTAGATACTTTGCTTAATTGGGATCCGTCTGGTACTGATAAAGAAGTACCTTTCAAACCAGCTAGAGTCTTAATGCAAGATTTTACTGGAGTTCCTGCTGTAGTAGATATTGCTTCTATCCGATCAGAAGCTATACGCAAAGGCAAAGATGGCTCTAAAATTAATCCATTAATCCCTGTAGATTTAGTAATAGATCACTCTGTACAAGTTGATTATTTCGGTACTGATTATTCATTGAAACGTAATGTTGATTTGGAATATGAGAGAAATATGGAAAGATACCAGTTCTTGAAGTGGGCACAGAAATCTTTGAAGAATTTCACAGTGGTGCCTCCTGGTATGGGTATCTGTCATCAAGTAAACTTAGAGTATTTGGCAACTGGTATTGTAGAGCGTGATGGATGGGCTTTCCCTGATACATTAGTAGGGACAGACTCTCATACTCCTATGGTCAATGGTATTGGTGTAGTTGGATGGGGTGTTGGTGGTATAGAGGCAGAAGCTGCTATATTGGGTCAACCTATGTTTTTTACTTGTCCTCAAGTAATTGGTTTGAAATTATCTGGTAGCTTGCAAGAAGGTATAACAGCTACAGACATGGTATTAGAAATTACTCAATTACTCCGAAAATTTGGTGTAGTAAACAAATTCGTAGAAGTATTTGGAGATGGCTTAAATAACCTAAGCGTTACAGATAGAGCTACAATCTCAAATATGTCACCTGAGTTCGGTTGTACGGTTACTTACTTCCCTATAGATGCTCAAACTATAGACTATATGAAAAGAACTAATCGATCAGACAAGCAAATCAAATTAGTTGAAGACTACACGAAATCAAATATGCTTTGGAGAGAAAATGAGGATAAAATAGTTTATTCGCATGTGTTAGAACTAGATTTGAATAAATTGAAACCAAATGTTGCAGGTCCGAAACGTCCTCAAGATAAAATTTTGGTTGAAGAATTAGGTACAAAATTCCATGATTTATTAGATTCTGGTTATAGCCGTAAGTATATACCTATAAAAGAAAGAAAAGAACAGTCTTGGTTAGCAGAGGGTGGATCAGGTACTGAGTTCACTTATGGTGAAAATCATGATGTCGATGTTAATGTAGCAGTAGAGACAGAAGAAATAAAATCAGTAAGAATAAAACTGAAAAATGAAGAATATGTAATTAGTGATGGTGCAATAGCAATAGCAGCTATTACAAGTTGTACTAACACTTCTAATCCTAATGTAATGATAGGTGCTGGATTAGTTGCTAAGAAGGCTATTGAGCGTGGTTTACAAGTGAAACCTTGGGTGAAAACTAGTTTGGCACCAGGCTCAAAAGTAGTTACTGAGTATCTACAGCGTTCAGGATTATTAGAAGATTTAGAGGCATTAAAGTTCCACCTCGTAGGATACGGTTGTACTTCTTGTATCGGTAATAGTGGACCTTTACCAGCGCATATCGATAGTGCTATAGACAAAGCAAACCTAGTTTTAACTTCGGTAATCTCTGGTAATAGAAACTTCGAAGCGAGAGTTCACCCTAAAGTGAAAATGAACTTCTTAGCCTCTCCTATGCTAGTAGTTGCTTATGCACTAGTTGGTAGAGTAGATGTAAATATACTGGAAGATGTAATAGGGTACGACCCTAATGGCGAAGCTGTTTATCTAAAAGATATTTGGCCGACTCAAAAAGAAATCAATGATGTATTAGCAGCTTCACTTACACGAGCTGATTTTGAGAGCACTTATAGTGTTATTTTCGATGGGGAAGAAGATTGGCAAAAACTGAATGCTCCTACTGGTGAAAATTACGATTGGGGTAACGATTCTACTTATATCAAAGAAGCACCGTTCTTCCAGAATATCTCTGAAACTGTCGCTGAGCCTCAGGATATAGAAAATGCACAGGTATTACTAAAGCTTGGAGATTCAGTTACAACAGATCATATATCTCCAGCTGGCTCGTTTGCTCCTACTTCACCTGCAGGTAAATATCTACTTGAAAATGGTGTAGAAAGACCAATGTTCAATTCTTATGGTTCGCGTCGTGGTAACCATGAAGTAATGATGAGAGGTACATTTGCTAATGTACGTATCAACAATGCACTATCAGAAAAAGAAGGTGGCTACACTACTTATTTACCTACTAACGAGCCTATGTCAGTTTATGATGCTGCTATGAAGTATATAGAAAATGACATTCCTCTTGTTATAATTGGCGGTAAAGAATATGGTAGTGGTTCATCACGTGATTGGGCTGCAAAAGGTACTACTCTACTTGGTGTGAAAGCTGTTATAGTAGAGAGTTTCGAGCGTATCCATAGAAGTAATCTGGTTGGAATGGGTGTTTTACCTCTTGAGTTTATTGGTACTAACCCAGATATATTGGGATTAGATGGTACAGAGAAATATACAATCAACGGTATTAGTGAAGGGCTAACACCTGCGAAAACACTAAAAGTAGATTATGAGAAAAAGAATGGCGAGAAAGGAAGCTTTGATGTTCTTTGTCGTTTGGATTCGGAAATTGAGATTGAATATTACAAAAATGGTGGTATTCTGCACTATGTATTGCGAGATTTCTTGAAAAAGTAAACTCAACTCACATAGTATAATAACTAAAAGCCATTCCAATTAATTCTGGAATGGCTTTTTTTATTATTTCACCAAACAAAAAAGCTGACTTAATGAAAGTCAGCTTTTTATAACTTATTGCAAATTTAATTATGCTCTTAGCAAGTAACGAATAGGTTTAAGCCATTGTAGAATAACTCTGCTCCTTTTTCGAATCCTGCTTTGTATTCGTCTTGATTAGCAAATTTTTCTTTCAAAGAATTGCCATATTCGATATGCTCTTCTTCTTTCATGTGCTCATCGAAATATTTAGTTTCATTTTCTTCAAAGCCATAGAATTTCAAAAGTCCAGCTTTCTTAGTTTCAGCAACTTCAGGCTGTTGAGTTTCAAACGCTTGTACAGCACCTAATAACTCACTTGGAGTCATTTTGTTCATTGAGTCTATTAGTTCGCTCATACGAGGAAATTCTTCTGTCTCTGGCAATTTGTGTGACCAATCAGCCCATAAAGGAATATGAGACATTTCGTCTTGTACTATTTCTGCTGCTTCAACTGTGTTTTGGTTGAATGCTTTATTTATTTTGTGCCAATATTGAGGCATTAGCTCTATAAACTCTGCATAAGATTTATGATATTTAGCTAATTGCTCTTTAGTAACAGTCCCTTCGCTCCATGATTGGTAAAAAGGGTGATCCAATAGTCTGTACTTTAATTCCATGTTTTTCTCCGGATAGTAAAATTAGTTTTAGTAAATTTAATAAAATTATTTCAATATCAATGAATGATAAATACAATTTTTATTTTCTCATAGCCTACATAATATCTCTTCTATATATAAATTCATATTCTATTACTCTATAGTTTCTAGTGTGAAGGGATTCTTATATGATGTTGTTTAGTATATAATGTATGTTGATTATCAATCGAATTGCACTGTAGCTTACTTTTCTTTAATAATCCTCAATGAATGTTGAAATTTTATTCAATAAAATACGTATTGACTAAAAAAAGGAAAACCAAATAATGAAAAAAATAGCTCTGATTCTTGCAACTGCTTTTATGATAATGATTAATGCACTTAAAGCAGAGGGCGAAGACAATCTAGTTGATGTAAGTATATATTCTAATGTAAAACAAATCCAGATTGGGAGTGATTTTTACGTAGCTATAAAGCTAAGTGTAGCCGATGAGTGGCATATATATTGGAAAAATCCCGGGGATTCTGGTTTGCCTACGGAAGTCAAATGGACTCTACCCAAGGGAGTTGAAAAAGTTGGCTCTCTGATATGGCAAGTGCCTGAGAGAATAGAGTGGTCGGGTATGGTAAACTATGGTTTCGAACATGATGTATATTTGATTCAGAAATTCAAAACTATAAGATCAATTGAGCTAAAAGCAATAGATATAACGGCAGAGGTAAACTGGTTAGTTTGTAAAGAGAAGTGCATACCTCAAAGCGATAAAGTCAGTATAAAAATCGCTGTTGATGAGATGTTTGAAAAAAGTAATGAAAATAAATTGATTCAAAATCTTCTAGCTTCTGCTCCTAGCAATTTCAAGTCTGTAAAGTCAACTTTCAAATTTGGAAAAGAAAAGCTAGAGGTAAATTTATTGGATATGCCCAATGATGTAGCTGAGATCACAGATATATATATCATAACTGATGCTATTACTGATAATACAGTAACTACTAAAATAGAAAACAAAAAGGGGGTAGCTATAGCTACTCTCAAATTGAGCGAATATCTAGATGAAATACCAGTTGAAATAGAGATGTTGGTACTTTATAAAGATAAGAATGGCTCTTTAAAATCTTACGAAACAATAATTAATAAAAAATAAAGGAATTAGGTATGAGAAAATTGTCAATACTATTAGCATTGATGTTGTTTGCAACTACGGCTATGTTTGCTAACGAAATGGCGAAAGTAGGAAGTAAAGCTCCTGAGTTTACACTGAAAGATGATAAAGGAGTAGAACATAAATTGTCTGACTTCGCTGGGAAGTATGTCGTTTTGGAATGGGTGAATTATGACTGCCCTTTTGTGAAAAAACACTACGAATCAGAAAACATGCAAAATCTACAACGCGAATTCACTAAGAAAGGTGTTATTTGGTTATCAGTTTGTTCTTCGGCTAAAGGAAAGCAAGGTAACTTTACAAGAGCTGAGTTAGAAAAGAAAAAGAAAGATTATAACACTGCTGAGACTGCTTATCTGATAGACGAAAGTGGGGATGTAGGGAAACTATACAACGCGAAAGTTACTCCCGATATGGTGGTAATAAACCCTAAACAAGAGATTATATATCTAGGCGCTATAGACAATATACCAAGTACAGATAAATCTGATATAGAGAAAGCTGACAACTACGTTATGCAAGCTCTTAACGCTGCTATGAATGGGAAAAACGTAGAGGTAAAATCTTTCAAACCTTATGGGTGCAGTATCAAATACGCTGACAGATAATCTTAGATAATAAGAGATAAAAAAAGTCCTAACTTTTATTAGCTAGGACTTTTTTTTTGATTTGCTTTCTTTAATTATTTCTTTTTATAGTTTGTATATGTTATCACTACTTTGCCTGTAGTTGTTTCCTTCTTTGTAGCATCTTTCTTACCTACTGCGTCTATATCACCACTAAGATGTGCGGGTATTTGGAAGTTCTTCATATCAAACTCGAGTAATACTTTGCTAGGTAGATCATACAAGTTATTGCCATATTCGAATTCACTGATAAATGAGCCATTAGACTCTGTGAAAGCTTTCATTTTTACCAATCTATTTGTCTTCTCATCTATTAGCATATTTGCTAATATTACCCCATCTTTATTTTTGCCAGGTATTATTTTGATTTTGATCAAAGTGTTGCCTTTGCTGTCTTTTTCTGTCCCTTCGTATATAGCTGCCGATCTATTCTTTATTATGCCTAGGTACTCCATTTGAGCACCATTCTTAGGCATTAACATAAAGTCGTCGGAACTAATATCTATATCATCAGGACCATTGTAAACTAGCTTAGCTTTTCTTTCTTTTATCTTCAAAAATTCAACATCTATATTGATTTTGAGATCAACTGTATATGGTTTTACTTTTTCTAGTTTTGTCACTAGTTTATCGAGTATAGGGTCGGCATCTTTTGAGCTTGCTATATAAGTGAAAGCTACGAATAGTAATATGATTCTAAGTGTTCTCATTAGCTAAGTATATCTTTGTTTTTGAAATAATAGAAAGTAAAAGTGATGAATGCTATTGTATATGCTAGATTAACATATATAGCGTGAGTCAATTTAGCTGTGTTTAGTTCCATAGTGAAAAATAAATCCCATGATGGAAGATAAGTAGTAAATAAATAAGGTATAGCTGGTCCAATTAGCGCATAGCCCAATGTACTAACTATAGTCAACCCTACTATGATTGCAAAAGTACCTACAATGGGACCTATAGAATTTTCGGATAGGGATGATAAAAGAAACGACAACGATGTGACCGTAGTCATGGACAAAATACCATATAGTGTAGCATAGCCAAATCGCCATAGTGTGTCATCAGCCGCTAATATGCTTATAGTGCTCTTTATCACTATTAAGTCTCCTACTCCGAATATCAGATAACCTAGAGCCAAGCTAAACGCTATCATAAATAGTAACAGCAAAACTGTGTATATCCAAGCTGATATGAACTTCGCCGCTAATAGCTTACTTCTACTAATCGGTCGAGTGAGCAACAATCTAAAAGTACCATTATTAGCTTCTCCTGATATCATATCACCGGCAGTTATAGATATTAGTATAGGCAAATGTATCCACAAACTATTGAGTATAACAAATGACATAGTATAGGCATTGATTAGATTTCCACTCAGCAAAAATTTATCTTTCAGACTGTCTATCAGAAATCCCAATAGTTGCTCACCCTCGAACAAAAATCCGAGATTTACCACAACTACTATAAAAGCGATAGCCCCGAAACCGATATATGTACGCGGTTTACGGAATATCTTATATAATTCTATTTGTATTAGTTTTATCATTTTGTCATACTGATAAAGTATTCTTCCAAAGACCTAATCGGCTCTATAGAATATACTTTCACTCCTTCGTTAGAAAGAAAATTATTCATTTCAGGGATATTCTCGTGTTCTATGAGCAAAGATAACTTCTCTTTTTCTATACCGTTTATGTTATCTTTGTACTTCGAATTTGCAAGTAATTCGAGTGTTCTATTATTATCATCGGTTACATAGCTCACTTTCATCCTACTTCCCGTTAGTAGTTCGGATACATTACCCTCAACCATTGATTGGCCTTTGTTAATTATGACCATTCTGTCACATATCTGCTCTACTTCATTCAATATATGGCTCGATATGATTACAGTAATACCGCGCTCTTTATTAATACGTACTATAAGCTCGCGCATATCTACTTGACCTTGGGGGTCGAGCCCATTGGCTGGCTCGTCTAGTATTATTAGCTTAGGGTCGTGGAGTAGTGTTTGGGCTATACCTAGTCTTTGCTTCATCCCTTGCGAGTATGTTTTTACTTTGCTTCCCCTTCTAGTTGTTAGACCAACTAGTTCTAAAACTTCGTCAATTTTGCTAGAGAGATTGGCTACTCCCGAGATTTTACCTAGTATTTCTAAGTTTTTCTGAGCTGTTAGATACGGATAGAAATCGGGTTTTTCAATTAGTGCTCCTACCTGAGAGAGAGTTTCCTCTCTTTCGTTGACTATGTTTTTACCTAATAAAGTGATATTACCAGTAGTAGGTTTGATTAACGAGAGGGTCATTCGGATAGATGTACTTTTACCAGCTCCGTTGGGGCCAAGAAAACCGAATATATCGCCTTCGTACACTTTGAACGACAAATCATCAACTGCTAGAAAGTCCTTATACTGCTTAGATACGTGGTCAAATTCTAAAAATATTTCGTTTTTCAAATTTTATAGTAATATTAATTGGTTTTAGCTAACAACGAATGATGAACGATTTTCGTGGAAGAAACGACTATACCTTTTTTGAGATTTTTATCATTCGCCTTTGCTAATAACCCCTCGCTGCGGTATAGGAATGTTTGTGGAATTACTAACATCAGTATTATCAACCGAAAACAAACCAAAAAAAAGCAGATAGAAGGACTTGATTTTGATAGACAAAAGATAATCAGTAATTATATAGTCGATTATTAAAATGTAAATTTGAGTATTGTAATAGAAATTGATGGTAGTAATCAAGATGATAAACAAGAATAAGATGAGCATAGATATGCATTTTAAAGGGGGGGGGTAGTTGTTATTCGCTATTAGGAATAATTGAGTTCTTCTATAATTTATACTGCCCTATCCGAAGGTTTTGCAAACTATAGGTATATGTGGAAGTAAAGAAAATATAGGTGGGAGTAAAAAATAATTTGGAAGTTTTTTTTTAAATTATTACTTTGCGTTTGAACTTTTCATGTAAGTTCAATCCAAATATATAATAATGATTAGAGGCCCCTTTTCGCCGAGAAAGGGGCTTTTTTTATGTCATCAAATACTAACCCAAATTCATCACAAGCACGGTTGCACAGTTTAAAATACTGAATTTGACCTTCTATTCACTAGTCAGATTCGTTGGATTGTATCTTTTCTTTTTTCGAAAGCAATATGTGAACACCTATCAGTATTAATAACAGAATAGCAGGTGCTAATTGGATTAAAAATGAGTCTTGCTTTATAGTCTCATCAGAGAGGTGAACAACTAAGAAGAATAAGTTGAGCTTTATAATTAAAATAATTCCAATCATTGCGACCTCATAGAAATTCTGTTATAAAAGTTTCTAAGTTATAGAGGATTCATTTAGGTATTTATTTGAATTATATAACTTAATAAAATCTCCCTTTCGAATACGCAAATAAGCTGCTCAAAAGGGAGATAAAATCTAATTAAAATTAATGCGAATGCCCTACGGACCCTTTGTCCATTTCAGCTTGTAGGAAATATGCTTGAGTTTGGGCTATTTTCATTACTTTCTCATTGCTCAAAATACTCTTTACCTCTACCCATCCATCCTTGATAAGTCCAGTTATTACTTTTACTCTTCTTAGTTGTACATGGTCATCATCTTTTCCTTCATATACGAACGCATAAAAGTCTTTGCCGTCTCGGACTAGAGCAGATTCAGGTAAAGCGTTCACTTTAGAAGAATCTATTAGTATAGTACCCTTTATATATATTCCTGGGATTAGTCCTTCTTTGTTGTCCTTTATTTCTGCGTGTATATGTACCGCCTTTGGGTTCTCTTCGAATACTTTACCAACTGAATAAATCTCTGCATTCAGCTCCCTATCGGGTATATATTCGGTGCTGAATCTAACTTTTTGCCCTTTCTTTACTTTCATAGCATCTTTCTCGAATATCATTAGGTCTGCGTGGATATGGTCATTGTTTACTATGCTGAGTATCTCATCATTGGGGTTTATATATTGCCCATTTCTTACCGCAACTTTGGTTACGAAACCTGGTATCGGACTTTTGATAGCAATGTTTTCAGTAATTTCACCATTTAGTACATTGTCCGTGCTTATACCAAGCATCTGGAGTTTTTTCTTCTCCCCTTTGTAACGTGCACTTTTTGATAGATATTCCGACTTTACCTTCTGAAAAGATTTACCTGAGTTTGCATCCAAATCGAATAACTTTTTCTGTCTTTCGTATTCAGTTTCCAAATATTCTAATTCACTAGCCAACTCGATGAAGTTAGTTTGAAGCTCCACTAGATTCGGATGATGCATAATAACTAAAGTCTGACCTTTAGCTACTTTATCTCCTTCTATTACCTTTATATCCCTTATATTAGCCCCTACCATAGCCGTTACCGTCGCTTCATTGTTCGGGGGTAATCTAAGGTGTCCAGTAGCATATACTGCTTCGCTGAGGTTTCTTCTAATTAGTGAATCGAACTTTATATTCATAGATTCAAATACTTTTTTATCTATTTCTAGTACATCATCATCGTGAGGATGAGCTGCGTCTGCTACTTCGTCGTGTGGATGGTCATCGTGAGGATCTTTGCTTTGTTCGTTAGTACAAGAAGCAAACGCTATAGCCAATAATATTAAAATTAATTTTTTCATTTCTATTACTCTTACTTGTTAGTATAATATTTTAGATTGAGGTACGAATTATAAAAATTCTTCATCGCGTCAATATAGTTTGCTTCTATTTCTATAACTTCTCTTATGCTTTGTACGAAGTCAGTATAGTCTATTTCACCGTTTTGATATCTTTGGAATGATTTCTCTTTTATGTCCATCACCAGTGGCATCGCTTCGTTTTCATAATATTCGAATGAGGTTTCCCATTTTTTCATCTCTAGCAATTGAGATTTATAGTTCGCATTAAACTCCATTTCCTTCATTATTAATGTCTGCTCTGCTATTACGAAGTCTTGCTCTGCGGCCCCAATATCACCCGATACAGAGTTGAAGATAAGAGGGAAAGATATGCCTACTTGATATGAATAAAAACCAGACTGCCCTTGTATATCTTGTATAGCATAGTTCCCTGATATTTTGGGATAAAGATCACTATAGCTCATATCTAATTGCGATTGGCTAACTTCTATATTCTGCTTGTAGTACTCTAGGAAAGGATGAGACTTGTTTAACTCCAATTCCGATGTGACTATATTTTCTAGGTTAGTTGTAGCATCTGCTATATACATATTATCGTCTGGTAACCATTTATTAAGCTGAATTATTGCTTGTTCAACTTCTGTTTTTGATCTTTGAAGTTGATTTGCTATTTCATTGGATTTTGATTTTGTAATAGAATACTCTAATCCAGAAATATCCTGTAATTCATATTTCGCTTTATTAATCTTTCTGATATCTACGAATAAAGAATCAAACTTTCGGTAAAATTCGTAATGCCTGATTGCGGCAGCAACTTTCATCCAATCGCTAGAAACTAGCTGCGATAGTTGCAATTCTGTCAGACTAAAATCTATTTCTGCAAGCTTTATTTGTGCTTCGTAATAATCACTTTTCGCAAATGCTCCGAATATGTCAATATTATTTTGGCCGAAACCAATAATGCTCTGAACTCCAGAGCTGCCATTACCAGCTTCTTCGACACTTGTAAATATTTGAGTTTGTCCGAAATCAAGGCTCTTTTTACTTTGCTTATTAGCCTTGGTTATCGAATGTTCTTTTATCTTGAGTTGAGGGTAGTGGTCTTTTGCAAGTTGAACGGCCTCTTCCATCGAGATCGCCTTAGCGTCATACTTTTGAGCAAAAGTACTATTGACACTGAATACGAATAGTACTAATACAGCTATAGCTGCATTTGTTATTTTAAGATTTGGTCTCAATTTACGTGTCTCCACCCATCTATACATAATTGGTAACAAGAATAAAGTTAGCAAAGTAGAAGTGAAAAGCCCTCCTATTACAACAGTAGCAAGTGGGCGTTGTACTTCTGCTCCTGATGACATACTCACTGCCATTGGGAAAAATCCCAAAATGTCTGTTAGTGCTGTAAGTAGTATTGGTCTCACTCTTCGCTTAGTTCCTTTTAATATTCTTTTATTTATATCATCACTGTATTCTTCTTTGAGCTCTTCGAATCCATTGAGCAGTACTAATCCGTTGAGGACTGCCACACCGAATAGGACTATGAACCCAACACCAGCAGAGATACTGAATGGTAAACCACGCATCCATAAAGAAAGCACTCCACCTATTGCAGCAAATGG
>JBFHKR010000014.1:0-31103 GCA_041595255.1 Chlorobiota bacterium | reverse complement strand
TCTAATGATTCATTGATAATCTTTTCAGCATTATCGCTTTTAGATTTTAAAGTCGAAAAATCACAACCTTTGATGACATCATTAATCATCCCTTGAAGACCCATCGATCGTCCATCATCAGGAGAATAAACTCGGTCTATACCATAAGCTTGAAGCTCCTCAATTTCCTCAGGAAGTATGGTACCACCACCACCGGCATATATTTTTATATTTGCTCCTCTTTCTTTGATGAGGTCATACATATATTTTAAGTATTCTGTATGTCCACCTTGATAGGAAGTTAAAGCAATCCCTTGGGCATCTTCCTGTATAGCACAATCAACTATTTCAGCCACACTTCGGTTGTGTCCTAGGTGAATAACTTCTGCTCCAGTAGATTGTAATATTCTTCGCATTATGTTGATAGCAACGTCGTGACCGTCGAATAAAGAAGCAGCAGTTACTATTCGAATATGATGTTGTGGTTTGTAAACTTGAATTTCTTGCATTTGAGTCATGTTTTATAGCTTTTTTTATTTTCTAATTCCTACTAAAATAAGGATTATATCGCTTAATTTCTAATAACATCAATCTACTAATTTGACAATAATATCAACTTCTTGAAGTCTTTTCAAATTAATATTAAATTTGCATTCAACATTCACTGAAATTTTAAATCGTAATGAATAAAATCAACTTATTTAAGCTAGCTATCTTTATCCTTGTAACATTTATACCTAATTACTTAATAGCCGATGATTACGACCCTTATCCTGATAATGAAAAGACTATAGAGTTCGCAATTAACGGTGGTTATAGTATTATTACTCATGAAAAGTCTTTCTTTTGGGATAATGGTTTCAATTTCGGATTAGGTTTTAACTTTTACGTAACACAAGAATATGTAATAGGACTAACTGCAAATTATATAGCTTACATTCCACGTCCTGAACAAGAACAAATAGAACGTGATTACGAATACGAAATATATCCACTCATTCTTAACTTCCAAAAGAAGCTTGGTAATATGAATGATCTAGAAGTATATGGCGGAATCGGGGTATCATATATTTATGGTGAATATCAAGTTGATGAGTTCATATTCTCAACAAATACACAAAGAGTTCGGTTAAGAAATCAATACGCCTCGCATGGTTTTGGTATTATCCCAAATTTCAGAGTACGCTCACCATTCGGTCAAGACTTTGCAGTAGATTTCCAAGCAGAGTATAATATGATATTTATGGAATCTAGAAACAATGCAGTACTATCACTAGACCATATAAACGCCAAGTTAGCATTGGTTTATATCTTTTGAGTATGCTTAAAGAATTTTATAATTATAAAGGAAGACTATATTTTTAAAAATTTTAATAAATATGCTTTATTCCATTGAATTTAGGTTGATTACATTTAATTTGAATCTAATTAAATAATAATAAGGAGTAATGTATGAAAAAGGTTTTAGTTATACTTATGTTGTTTTTTACATTCGGGTGTAGCGATGATGCTAATGATCCGAGTGAGAATTCAATAATTGGGAAGTGGAAAACTACGTTTACTAGTGAACAAATTGCCGATTATGATAATTTAATTTTAGATTTTCGTACAGATGGTAACTGTTTTTCAACTATATCTACTAAAAAAGGTAAAGTAGAAACCCAAGATAATGCTTATACTTATGATAATGGTATTTTAACTATCAAAAGTCTAGATTGTGAAGGAGCCGAAGGAAAATATACAGTCATATTCAGAGATAATGGAATTGAATTTAAGTTACTTGATGATGAATGTGGTAGAAATATTTTCTTTATTAGCTTTTTTGAGAAGTATGTAGAGCCACAAGGCTAACGAAAGGATTGGCTAGTGAGTATAAACAATCCACTAGAAGCTAGGACTGTGTTCTAGTGATTTATATTAACAAGGAGAAGAGTATGAAAAAGGTTTTAGTTATACTTATGTTGTTTTTTGCATTTGGATGTAGTGAGGAAACAACAGCACCAGTTGAATCTGAACTAGTAGGTAAGTGGAAATCATATTTTACGCGTGTTGACGAGGAAGGAAAGTCATCAACAGCTTTATTAATTCTTGACTTTAATAGCGATGGAACTTTTAGTCTGTCAGCAGATCCATCAAGCGAGTTCACTGTTAATGAAAAAGGTACATATACTATATCTGATGTAGTCTTGACTATTACAAATAATGCTTGTGGGGATTTAAAAGGTGGATATAAGTTTGAATTTAGAGATAATGGCCTTAAACTTATAAGAATACAAGATGAATGTGGTCACAATAATCTATTATTACTGTTCTATTACAGTTATGATGTAGTATTAGAACAAGAATAACAAGCTGATAATGATTAACTAGTAAGTGAGAGCAATCCACTATAAGGCGAGAACGGTATTCTTGCCTTTTTTTATGGGTGAAAGGTGGGCGGAAGTGGTTTTGGGAGGAACGAAGTGACGTGGCAATCTCAAGAATAGAAGCATTATGGAAGAGATTACCGCGCTTCGCTCGTAATGACAGGTATTTGAGAGAAAGGAAACGAATAAAAAAACCCACATAGAGGCTATCTATATGGGTTGAAGGTTTTCTAGGGAAAGACTCCCACGCTACGCTCGGAGTGACATTTATTATTGCTCCTCGCAATGACATTCGGGTCGATTAGAATACGTTAAAGCTGTTTGCAGTAGGCGTTTCACCAGAGTAATTGTAGAATCCGTTGCCAGTTTTTCTACCATAATTACCCGATGCTACTATTTTCTTAAGTAATGGACACGGTCTGTACTTCGGATCAGCTAAGTCATTGTGTAAAACTTCTAGTATAGCTAGACAAGTATCTAATCCGATGAAGTCAGCGAGCAACAAAGGCCCCATAGGGTGAGAAAAACCAAGTTTAGCTACCGTATCGATACCGTCAACTGTTCCTACACCTTCCATCAGAGCAAAACATGCTTCGTTGATGAACGGAAGGAGAATACGATTTGCGATAAATCCAGGGAAATCATTAGCCAAGACTGGAGTTTTACCAATCTTAACAGTCATTTCGTGTATAGTGTTATATACTTCGTCACTCGTCTTAAGACCACGGATTAATTCCACTAACTTCATAACAGGAACTGGGTTCATAAAGTGCATCCCTACAACTTTTTCTGGTCTAGAAGTAGCGGCTGCAATCTCTGTAATAGAGATAGTCGAAGTATTAGATGCTAATATAGCGTCTTTGTTGATGATTTTGTCTAGATTGCTGAATATCTTAAATTTTAAGTCTTTGTTTTCAGTTACTGCTTCTATTACAAGTTGCACATCTGCCCCATCTTCTTGGTTCGTTGTGCCAGTTATTTTTGAAAGTGTAGTATCCATCTGGTCTTGAGTGATTCTTTCTTTAGAAACCATTCTAGATAGGTTCTTGTTGATAGTAGCAAGTCCTTTATCTAATCCTTCTTGATTTATATCGCAAAGTATTACTTCATATCCTGTAGCCGCTAAAACGTGTGCAATTCCATTGCCCATTTGACCAGCACCCAGTACCATTACTTTATTTATATTCATCTTTTATCCTTATAATTTTTAATTAGTTATTTCTTTTACTTGACAAATAGAATAGACTACAATCGACTCACTTTTTCCGATTGAGTCTTGTTTTTCGTTAGTTGTCGCTTTTATGTTTACTCTATTGTTTGGTAAACCTAATAATTGTGCCACTGAACTTCTGATTTCTTCTTTTATTGGAGATAGTTTCGGTTTTTCGAGTACTATTGTATTATCTACATTTATTAGCTCATACCCTTTAGCCTTGAGTAAGTTCAAAGTGTAAGACAACATAATTTTACTATCTATATTTTTGTTTTTAATATCAGTATCTGGAAAATGTTCACCGATATCACCCTCACCAATTGAACCCAAAATAGCATCTATAATAGCATGAAGTAAAACATCACCATCACTATGAGCCAAAGTTCCTATAGAAGATTCTATATTCACACCACCCAATATTAATGATTCACCTTCGACTAGTCTGTGTAAATCGTAACCAAAACCAACCATTTTGCTATTTTACATTCTTAATAAAACACAATTTAAAAAAATATGTTTGAAATTGATAGTAATACCATTTCAGTTAGTCAACTAACTCAAAAAATAAAATCAGTATTAGAAGAAGATTTTTCTAGAATAGAAGTTGTTGGCGAGATTTCAAATTTCACAGCTGCTTCGTCTGGTCACAAATATTTTACTTTGAAAGATAGTAACGCACAAATCTCAGCAGTAATGTGGCGCTCAACTAATGTTTCATTCCCAATAGAAAATGGAATGAAAGTTAATGTAAAGGGTTCTATTTCTGTCTATCCCCCACGTGGTAGTTATCAATTGGTTGTTACATCTATGCGACCACAGGGTATTGGTGATTTGTATTTAGCCTATGAAAAATTGAAAAAAGATTTATTGGAATTAGGTTACTTTTCAGCAGAAAATAAAAAGAAATGGCCGATAATTCCTCAGAGAATAGGAGTTTCTACTTCACCTACGGGAGCCGCTATACAGGATATACTCTCTACTTTAGAAAGAAGAGCGCCTTTCGCAGAGATCTATCTATATCCAGTAATGGTCCAAGGAAATGGATCAGAAAAAGAAATAGCACACGCAATTAATGAACTTGATAAATTAGAACTAGATGTTATGATTATTGGTCGTGGTGGTGGTTCTATAGAAGATTTATGGTCTTATAATACTCGTGAAGTTGCAGATGCAATTTATAATGCTAAGACACCTATAGTTGCAGGTGTAGGTCATGAAACAGACACGACAATAGCTGATTTGGTAGCTGATCATAGAGCACCTACACCAACAGGTGCAGCCGAGATAGTATCAATTAATACTATTGATATAATTCGCCAAACACTTGATGAAAATCAATTATCTATGACTAATTCTATTAATCATTCGATTAGTAACTATAAAAAAGAGCTGGACAACAGATTTGAAAGATTGAAATCATCTGGTATAAAAAATAGCATTGATTTATTAAAAATGAATTTAGAAACTTCTGAGAAGCAACTTCACAAACAGATTTTATTAAATATACAGACGAAGAAAATTCAATTAAAGAATTATGAGAATGTTATTAGTAAGATGAATCCCGCATTACCTCTTGAAAAAGGTTATGCGATTATACTAAAAAATGGAGAACGAGTCAAAACTTCTCAAGTACTTTCAAAGAATGACAAAATAAATATTATTAGAACTAACAAAGAAAATACAGCAATAATCGAGGATTAATATGGCAAAGCAATTTGAACTAGAAAAACAGATGAATTCATTGGATACTATAATCGAAAAATTAGAATCAGATGAATTACCACTAGAGTCTCAACTACTTGAATATGAGAAGGGTATGAAAATAATAAAAGAATGTAGAGATTATATAGAAAAGACAGAACAAAAGATAATAGATTTATCAAAATAGAAACTAGTCTAGCGCTTTTACTAAATCAGGTGGAAGGTATGGGTTTTCCAATATCTCTTTATATACTTTCCATCTCTTTTTTAGGTCAGTCCCAGCTTTATTTTCAATATAACTAGCAACTAATTTTTTACCAGCTGTATAGTTTATTATGTATGACCTATATCTATTGATGAAGTCTAATCTTCTATAAGAGCTGCGTTCACTTTCCAAACCATATTTTTGAATATATATTAAAGCAGTTTCATTTGATATTTTATTATCAATCAAATCTCTTGCGATAGTAATTTGAACTTCATCAAGTTTGCTAAGTATATCTAATAAATCAAAATACTTTTTTAACTCTTGGTAAGAATAGTTATACTTTCCTGTTATTTCACTTCTAATAAAATCAATTTTTCTTTCCCCAGGAAAGACTAATTCATTACCATAGACAGCAGTACCTTCTGCTAAGAATGATACAGGTGAGAACAAAGTATAAATACTAAATTCTACGAAACCGCTATCTTGGTAATACATTTTATCTCTTAAAGTGTAATAGACATGATGACCTGGGTACGATTCATGAGCCGCTAAATCTAATACTCGTTCTAGATGAACATCTGATTGAGTATTAAGCTGGATTAAAGATTTAAATTTTCCTTGGTACCAATTATAGGCACTCCAAGGTGCTCCATCTATATATTCAATTGTAACTACTTCACTATCAGGTAATTGTATATATTGATTTGTAATTTTTTTAGCTTCATTTATTGACTTTCTAAAAGCTTCATCAATTTTGGTGTATCTTAGTTTAAATCTATCTCTATAATTAGCAATTTTCAAAGGTAATGATTCCTCACCTAATAACTCTTTATCTAACTCAACTAGCAAAGAATCGAAATAAGAATATTCTTTGATATCTGGTGTAAATTGGTAAATATTTTCGCACTCATCTATAAAAGAAATATCTTCATTGTTCAGGACTTTTAATCTCGTCAACACAGCATTAATAATTCCCATTTGATATTTTTTTCTATAATTTAGTGATTCTGAATCTACTTCTAGATTTGTTAATTCAACTAAAAGCTCTTCAAATGCTTTTTTTAAATCTTCTATATTAAATTTTGTGGTTGTATCTATTTTAATTTCACCTATGTACGAGTCCACCAAATCGTCATCTAGTGTACCAGCCATTAATGTTAGTTCTACCAGTCGCTTGCCTGTCTCATCTAATGGTGAATCATAAAAATTATCACAAGAGACAAATAAAATTAGAATAAATAATATTATATATTTCATAAGTTAATGCGTTAGTGAACAATTAATTAAAGTTTTACCAACTTGTCCACCTTTCAATATTAAATCTATCTCAGCTTCAATATTTAAAAGGTTTATCTCTTTAGCCATACTATTTAAACAATCTGGCTTCCAATCATGACTAAGTTTCCCCCACAATTCTTTTTTTATTTCAAGTCCTCTTTCAGCAGAATCAATTCCTATTAAACTAACTCCTCTTTGAAGAAAAGGGAAAATATTAATATTTAAATCAGTAGATTCGACCATACCTAATACACAAACAATACCATGATAGTCAGTAGAGCGAAAAACTGTGGATAAAGTATTACCCCCAACTGTATCTATTGCTCCAGCCCATTTTCTAGAAAGAAGTGGTTTACCAGTAGTATCGAATACCTCATCTCTAGCTATTATTTCTCTTGCTCCAATCGATTTAAGAAAATCAGATTTATCAAGTTTACCGGTAGATGCAATTACTTCGTAACCGATTTTATTTAAAATAGATACTGCCATAGAACCAACTCCACCAGTAGCCCCAGTAACTAATATTTTACCTTTATCGGGAGTTACACTATGTTTTATTAGTTCATTTGCACATATGGCTGCTGTCATTCCTGCTGTCCCATATATCATTGACTCACGCAATGATAATTTTTCAGGGAGTTTAACTATCCAACCAGAAGGAACTGAAACATATTCTGCAAAACCACCTTTAGTATTCATTCCTAAATCATGTCCAGTAATAACTACCTTTTCGCCGATTTTTATATTAGAATTGTTACTTTTCACAACAACCCCAGCAGCATCTACACCAGGCGTATGAGGATATGACCTAGTTATTCCTTTGTGCCCTCTTGCACTAAGAGCATCTTTATAATTTAAAGATGACCAATTTACATTTACCAAAATATCATTTGTATGCAAATCATCTAATTCTAACTCTTCAAAGGAGCTTCTAAATACATTCTTTTCTATTTCTTCAGTTACAAAAGCATTGTATTTCATCTATTTCTGTTTTTCGATTTGTTCAAGAGCTTTTTCTGTTTCTTTGATAAGAGGAGCAGTAGATATATTATTTCCAGTTGCCTCTCTCATCCATTTATTGGGAGTTAATTTACCAATTTTTGCCATTCTTTCGAATTCAGTACCTAAGTTTTTACCTTTTATATATTGTTCAATTTGAAATTCAATTAGATGCCCAATTGGGTATGCTGAAAGATAAAGTGGATATGAAATCATGTGTGAATAAACACCCAAAATATTGCTATTCTCTACTCCAAATACAGGAGCATAATATTTATTCCAAACATCAATAGAAATTCTATTAACAGCAATATTCAATTCTTCTTTAGATGCATTTGGATTATTATATAACCACATCCAAGTTTTTTGATCTACCAGTGAAGCACCCATTATTTCGAATGTTGACCAAAAATTATCAAGTACATAAAGACTATGTTTATTAGGGTCTTCCGAATCTATTCCTAATAATTCTAGATCCCTCATTTGGAATACAAAAGCTAATGCTTCTGTGAAAGCTGTATTAGGAACCCCATTCAACATATAGTAGTCTATATCATACAATGATAGAGTCTGTTCTACATTATGACCAAACTCATGAACGGCAATATTATAACCTTTATAGTCCATACCATCTGGAGCTATTTTTGTCCGTAATCTAGCTGCAACTCCTTTCATAACTGCTCCCCAAGCATGACCAGCACCTCTAGAAGGATCAACTTCTATTTTATCACAAATATAATCGGCTCTATCTTTGTTCCAACCTAATTTTACAAGGATATTAGGTAAATCTCTTTTAATCGACTCGGAATCTGGATATTTCTTTTTAGTAATTTTATTTAAATCGTCTTCGTTAATATTACTTCTAGATTTAAATCCATCATACCAAATATCGAATGGTTGTAAGTCTCTACCTAATCTATTTTTTATTAAGTTTGCAACTTTTTTAACTGTGGGCGAGCCCACAAAACTTACAAATAATTTTTCAACTTCATCAATAGACATTTCCATCTCACCAGTGAATTTTCTTTGGATATAAGTTGACATAGAAGGTGAATATTTATCTATTTCTTTTAATACTTCAAACTGATTTAATATTTTTTGATATCTAGTATTAGGTTCACTTACAAACTCAACTTTTTTCCCTTTTTCGAATAGTTGGTTTGTAATCGGATTCCACTCATATTTGTTATTATTTATAAATTTTTCAGGAATTTCTTGAGTTATTATTCTCTGCATTATTGAATAAATTAATTTTTGTTTTTTCAATCCATCTTTGTCATTCGCATATTGGGACTTTAATTCATCTCTAAGATTCCAATGGGTTATCAACTTTAGCTCTTTAGGAAAAGGATGATTTCCTTCACTGTCTATAATATTTCCCATATGTATATAATATTCATAAATATATGCGTCAGCCTCTGAATTTACTTTTGAGTAATCTTGCAATAATCTACTTTTGACACGCGATGTGAATAAATCTCCTAATCTGGCATAAGCCCATTGTTTTCTACTCCATTTATCTTCATTTGTCCTTTTTTCTTCTAGAGTATAATATGGGAAATTCAATAATATGGTAAAAGCTATTTTATTTTTATATAAGTCTGATTCTAAATGTGAAGAAGGGTCATAACTATCAAACATTCTATCAATATCAGTGATTTCTCCCCATTCCATAGCAACAGGCATCTTAATATCAAGTGTCATTTTATTAAAATGTCCTTTGATAATTTCTATGTTTCTTTGCACTTTAACAAAGAATGTGTCTAATTTCGGTCCTTCTGAATAAAAATTATTAATTACAAATTCTTCGAATTCATTTGTACTTCCATCAGTCTCATTCCATAGTTTTTGAGCCTGTTCTACTCCTCTTTTGAACCTAATTTTATCAGAGTCAGTTAATTTTGAATTCTTTGTAATTATTTTTGATACCAAACCGTCATCAATATTTTGTTTAGCATCATCTGATAGTGCTAAACTTATAGAACTATTTATAATAATAGCTATTGTACTTATAAGAAAAGTAAGTCTTAGTTTATTCATTAATTTTTATTTCATAATCGTTGAAAAATACAACTGAATATAGTGCTTAGGTAGGAAATAAGCTAATTTTTTTGATTTGATTTTGAATTGCTGATGCAATATATACGACAATTTTGATATTAAATTGATGCTACTTTTCGGTCAGATCTCTATCATATGCTTTTATTATCTCAGCAACTAATCTATGACGAACAACATCATGTTCATTAAAGTAAACAAAATCGATTCCTTCTATATTTTTAAGTATTCTCTGAGCAGAGATTAATCCAGATTTTTTATTTCTAGGTAAATCAATTTGTGTAGTATCTCCAGTTATAATTGCCTTAGAGCCTATACCTAATCTGGTTAAAAACATTTTCATTTGAGTTTCAGTAGAGTTCTGTGCCTCATCGAGTATTACAAAAGCATTATTTAGTGTTCTTCCTCGCATATAAGCCAAAGGGTTAATTTCAATTATATTTCTTTCTTTCATTGTTTTATATTTTTCAGGTGAGAGCATATATTGAAGGGCATCAGTAAGAGGTCTTAAATATGGATCAATTTTTTCTTGTAAATCACCTGGTAAAAAGCCTAAAGACTCCCCCGCTTCAACTGCAGGTCTAGTCAATACTATACGCTTAACTTCATTTAGTTTCAATTCTCTTAGAGCCATAGCAACAGCCAAAAAAGTTTTCCCGGTACCAGCAGGACCTATAGAAAATACAACATCGTTCTTTTTGACTTTTTGGAAGTATTCGATTTGAGTTTTAGTTTTTGTCCTAATTTGATTTTTAAATCCTTTGTAAACTATATTATCATCATTTTTAATGGAAAATGTTTCGGGTTCTGATTTATTTACCGTCGTCAATTGAATAACAGTTTTTACATCAGTATCATTGAGAACACCGTTCTTCTTTAACATATAAAGAAGTTCTTTGAATATCGAATCGAGTATTTTAACTTCGTCTTCATTACCAGTTATTACTATTTGATTACCTCTCACGAATATAGTGGATTCAAAGGCAGACTCAATTAGATTTAAAAGTGAATCATTAGTTCCAAATACAGAGACCAAATCTGTATCGTCAAGGTTAATATATTTTACAACAATAGACATAAAAAGTAAAACTCAATTTATTATAAAAAAGGCCTCACCGAAGATTGTATCTTCTATGAGGCCTGTATAAATTCAATTTCTGAATGAATTATTGACCATCTGTACCAGTGCCACCAGTTGTAGCGTTGCTTTCAGCGGCTTCTCTCTTCATTCTATAATATTTTCTTTCTGCTTTCAATTCTTCAGGATTCTTAGGGCCTTTTGGAGGAATAGAAAGAACCCATCCTGGTTGAATTACGTCAGGGTTTCTAATCAAACCAGTATTTGCTTGCCAAATTTTCGGCCATTGGTTAGGGTCACCATAGATTTCAGTATTACCAGCTATGTTCCATAGACAGTCTCTGTTTTCTGCCCAAGTTCCTACTGTATAAGTAGTGATTTTCTTTTCTCTATAAAGACCTTTGATATCTTTACCTAATTTTACCATTCTAGGGTAAATATCTGGTAATAAAGAAATTTTATTATTTCTCAATTCCATATATTGTCTTTCTAATTCTTCAACTTCAGATCTTTTATCAGCAAGTTCATCATTTGACAATCTTTGCATTTCTCTTACTTTACCTTCAAGTTGACCAAGTTTTTGTTTGAAAGCTTCTAAATCAGCTGCATTAGCACCGATTAATTTCATCAATGCATCATTACAATCATCTAATTGTTTTTTTGTATCAGCTATTTTAGCTTTGATATCTTCTTGATCACCTTTTATTGAAGCAAGTTGATCTTCAAGACTTTTGATTTTTGATTTATAATCATTAATTCTTAGCGTAGCTTCATCTTCTGTTAGTTCTAAATCAGGTTTAGATGCAGGAGGCATTTGAGCTATCAAATTACCACCAGCCAAAACTGAGAACAATAGTATAATTAATAAGTTTTTCATTTTTCCTCTAAAAAATTTTGTTAAACTGAATAAAAGTAAATTAATTGTTATCAGGCCAAACATTCGGCCATTGTGACAATTTATCTTTAACAAACTGAGTCTTATCATTACAGTCGTTTAACTCAGACTCTCTACTTTTTAGCTCAGATTTCAATTTATTCAAATCAGCTTTAGCTGTTTGGATGTTTTCTGTAAGCGTCGCCTCTTGGCGTCTTAAATTTTGTAACATTTCTAACTGTGCTTCAGTTATCATGCTAGTACAATCAGTCAAAAACAAACTTGAAGCTGCGAAAATAATCGCTGCAGCAGTCGTTTTCACTACTTTATTGGATAACATAATGTATCCTCCGATATCATTAATTAATAAAAGTTAAATAGTATTTTTTCAAATATCGCAAAAAGTAATTTTAATTACTAGTTAAATAGTCTATTTAATCATCAAAATATTTTAACAATGACTATTTTTCTTAACAAAATTAAATTTAAGTCCTATTTTAATTAATTTTGTATAATTATTACATAATAAAATAAGACATTAATACTTATGCAATTCGATAAGAACTTTAATTTTATAGAAAGAGAAAAATATTGGTACCAGAAATGGGAAAAAAATAAGATATTTAAAGCAGATGAAAATTCTGAGAAAGAACCTTATTCCATTCTAATGCCCCCTCCTAATGTAACAGGAATGTTACACTTTGGACATGTTTTAAATCATACACTTCAGGATTTATTTATAAGAAGAATGAGAATGGATGGGAAAGAGGTAGTTTGGTTCCCAGGTATGGATCATGCTGGTATAGCAACCCAAACCAAAGTTGAACAAAAGTTAAAAGAAGAAGGTCTAACTAGACATGATTTGGGTAGAGAGAAATTTGTAGAAAAAGTATGGGATTGGAAAGAAGAATACGGTGGAATAATATTAGAACAATTAAAAAGACTTGGCATTTCTTGTGATTGGGATAGAACCTTATTCACTATGGATGAGACTGCATCTAAAGCTGTTGAAGAGATGTTTATTAGATTGTATGATGAAGGTCTTATATATAAAGGTAAAAGAATAATTAATTGGTCCCCTCTTGCACAAACAGCTCTTTCTGATGAGGAAGTAGAGTTCAAAGAAGTACACGAAAAATTATATACGATGAAGTATTATTTCAAGGGTACCGATAGTTATTTGAAGGTTGCTACTGTTAGACCCGAAACTATTTTTGGAGACATAGCAGTAGCTGTAAACCCTAACGATATTAGATATAAGAAACTTATTGGTCAGAAAGTAGTCGTACCTATAGTAAATCGTGAAGTAGAGATTATAGGTGATGATTATGCTGACCCTGAATTTGGGACTGGTTGTGTAAAAATCACTCCTGCACATGACCCAAATGACTTTGAAATTGGTCAAAGACATAATCTAGAATCTATAAATACGATCAATCCTGATGGAACTATGAACGAATTAGCAGGTAAATACGCTGGCTTAGATAGATTCGAAGCAAGGAAATCTGTTATAAAAGATTTGGAAGAATCAGGATTAATGGAAAAAGTAGATGAATATACTCACAATGTAGGTTTCTCACAACGTGGTGGTGAACCTATAGAACCATATCTATCAGATCAATGGTTTGTTAATATGAAGCCACTTGCAGAACAAGCTCTAAAAGCTGTACAAGATGGCGAAATCGAATTCCATCCTAAACATTGGGTAAAAACTTATGAACATTGGATGAACAATATCCGTGATTGGTGTATTTCGCGACAATTATGGTGGGGTCACAGAATTCCTGTATTTTATGATGAAAATGGTAATCATACTGCTGCTAGTAGTGAAGAAGAAGCTAGAACTAAATTAAACCTTCCATCTGACGCAATTCTCAAACAAGATGAAGATGTACTTGATACGTGGTTCTCTTCTTGGCTATGGCCACTTACAACTATGGGTTGGTTCGATGAAAATGGGAATGAGAATCTAGATAATCCTACTATGAAGAAGTTCTCGCCTACTGATTTATTAGTTACCGGGCCGGATATTATATTCTTTTGGGTTGCTCGAATGGTAATGGCTTCAAAAAACGTAAAAGATGAAATTCCTTTTAAGAATGTTTATTTTACAAGTTTAATTAGAGATGGACAAGGTAGAAAATTATCCAAGTCACTTGGTAATTCACCAGATCCTCTTAACGTTATGGACAAGTACGGAGCTGATGCTGTTCGTTTCACAATTCTTTATCTAGCTCCACTTGGTCAAGATGTAAGAATGGAAATAGATTTGGAAGCACAGGATATTCCTTCTATGGAAGTTGGACGTAACTTTGCTAATAAATTATGGAATGCTGGGCGATTCCTTAACATGAAAGCAGAACAATTTGGTTCTTCTGATGAGATGCTTACCGAAAGTGAATTATCCCTTACTGATAAATGGGTACAATCAAGATTACATGAAACTATATCTAAAATTGATGATTGTCTTAATAATTTTAAAGTGACCGAATACTCCAAAACCTTATATGACTTTATTTGGTCTGATTACTGTGGTTGGTATATCGAATCACTAAAAATTGAATCCTATTCGAATTCTGATGATCTAAATAAGAAGAAAATAGCATTTGCAATCAATATTTTCAATGAAGTACTTAAGTTACTTCACCCAGTAATGCCTTTTATTACTGAAGAGTTATGGCATTTACTTAACAGGAAAGATGAGAACGAAAGCATTTCTACTCAACAATTAATCAAATCTGATAGCTCTGCAATATCTCAAAAAGCAATTAATGATTTTGATAAAATAAAGACAATAGTAGAAACAACAAGGAGTCTAAAATCAAGTACTCCTAGTATATCAGCAGAACAAAGACTTAAATTAGGAATAACTACTAGTATCGAAGTAACTCAACTTATACAAAGCAATCTTTTACTTTTAAAAGAGCTCACAAAATCAACAGAATTAGTTCTGAATGAAAATTCTGATGAGACTTCAATAAAAGGAGTTACAAACTTTGCGGAATTGAATCTTTATGTAGGTGATGCTGTAAATCCGGAACAAGAAAAGGAAAGACTAAATACTGAAATAAAACGATTAGAAGGTCAAGTACTTGGTATCAATAAAAAGCTATCAAATTCTAGTTTTGTAGATAACGCACCAGCCAAAGTAGTTGAGATGGAAAGAAAAAAACTAAGTGATATGAGTGAAAAGATTGAACAATTAAAAGAAAGTTTAATTTCGTTCTCATAAGATTTCGAGTTTTAAGCAATAAGTATTATATTGACAACTGAATAATAACATAATCTGAAAAATGATGGAAAAGAACCCAAAACTATTATTACCAGAAATAAAAGATCTTCATAAATTAGAAGTTTTCGAGCAAAATGGTGGTTACCAACAGGCAAGAAAAGCACTAAAAATGGAAAAATCTGAGATCGTAGATATTGTAAAAAAATCTAATCTTCGTGGTCGTGGTGGAGCTTGTTTCCCTACTGGACTTAAATGGTCATTTATGCCAGATGGTATAGAAAAACCAAATTATCTTGCTGTTAATGGTGATGAAGCTGAGCCGGGTTCATTCAAAGATAGAAGAATATTTGAATTTAATCCACATCTATTATTAGAGGGTATATTGATAGCTGGTAAAGCTATGAATCTAAAAGCTGCATATATTTATATACGTGGTGAGTACTATCTTTGGAATAAATTGATGCAAGCCGCTGTCGATGAAGCTTATGAAGCTGGTTACTTTGGCGAAAAAATGAAAGAAAAGTTTGGAACTGACTTTGCAATGGACGTATATGTTCATAGTGGAGCTGGAGCTTATATTTGTGGTGAAGAAACTTCTTTGATGAATTCACTAGAAGGAAATAGAGGTTATCCACGATTCAAACCGCCTTTTCCAGCGCAAGTTGGTTTATGGGGAATGCCAACTACTGTTAATAATGTAGAAACAATAGCTACTATTCCTAAAATATTTGAGATAGGTCCTGAGAATTATGCG
This sequence comes from Chlorobiota bacterium, assembly GCA_041595255.1. GTDB lineage: Bacteria > Bacteroidota > Ignavibacteria > Kapaibacteriales > UBA2268 > PGYR01. The sequence goes on along the minus strand of JBFHKR010000014.1, from coordinate 15,363 downwards.
AACTTAGGCGCTCAAGGGCACCCTGGTACTCTTCTTTATGGGGTAAGTGGTCACGTAAATAAACCAGGAGTTTACGAACTAGAAACTGGTATAACTCTTAGAAGCTTAATTTATGATGTTTGTGGAGGTATTCCGGGAGGAAAAAACATTAAAGCCATAATACCTGGTGGATCTTCGATGCCTGTATTATCAGCTGATGAGTTAGATGTTCAAATGGATGAAGAATCACTGAAAAAAGTTGGTACACATATAGGAACTGCTGGTGTAATGGTAATGGATGAAGATACTGACCTAGTTAAAGTTACTTTACGTATTGCTCATTTCTATCATCATGAATCTTGTGGACAATGTACGCCTTGTAGAGAAGGGTGTGGATGGATGGAAAAAACTTTAAAACGTATATACAATGGTGAAGGAACTTCGAAAGACTTAGACTTATTAGTTTCTGTTTGTAATAATATTGAAGGTAATACGATTTGTGCTTTAGGTGATGCTGCAGCATGGGCTGTTAGAGGTTTCGTCAATAAATTCCGTGGAGAATTTGAAGCGAGAGTGAAATCAACACGAGTATTCCAAGCACCTAATATAGCACATGCTAAAAGAGCAACTGCAGATACTTTGATTTTTGAAAGTTAGAATATATTAAAATTGATAAATAAATAGTTAAGGAAGTTAGTTATTATAAATATCTGACTTCCTTTTTTTGTAAATATGAATAAAAAAATTGGTATTTTAGGTGGGAGTTTCAACCCAATACACGAGGCACATACTTCAGTCGCTGAATTCTTTTTAAATAATTATGACGCTAGCAAAGTTATATTTATACCTTGCAATGTCTCCCCTTTCAAGACAAATGAAAGTATTGCTCCTAATAATCAAAGATTAGATATGGTGAGAATTGCAATTCAAAGCAATTCTTTATTCGAAGTCTCAGAATTTGAATTAAAAAGTAATAGTATTTCTTATACTTATCAAACTATCGAGCATTTTAAAACTATCTACCCTAATGAAAATTTATGTTTATTAGTAGGTGGAGATCAAGCTGAAAATTTTCATAATTGGAAAAACTGGCAATATATTCTTGATAATGCTGATATTTATGTAGCTTTAAGAAAAGGTTATAAAATACCAACTTATGATTTTGAAAGTTATAAAAAAGCTATATATATGGAAATGCCCTTTATAGAAATATCTGCATCTGAAATCAGAGAAAAAATTGCGATTGGGGAAAAAGGGATTAAATTTTTAAACCCAAATGTAGAATCATACATTAATGAGAATAAAGTATATTAGTTTGATTTTTGTTTTAGTTCTTCAAAGTATTTCTTTATTAATTCTTCCATATCCTTAGTATAACCTAATTTTAGAGATTCTTTAAGTTTTTCTTCGGATATTTTATTAAGATATTCTTTTAGCTTGAGAGCCTCTGGACTGTTTTGGGAATATTGTTTACCTGATTTAGCTTCCCTTTTCTTTTCGAAATCACGTTCATTTTCAGAACGATTAGCATCTAAAAGTTTTGATAATATTTTTTCTTGACGTTCTATTGTAGCTTGAGTTATGTTTCCAGATTCCATATCAGCCATAACTTCTTTCATTTCTTTTGCAATTTCTTCCAAGTCAATTTGCTTTTTACCACCTTGCTTTTGGAATTTCTTTTGCTCCTCTGCTAGCTCTTCAATCGATTTTTTTGCGTTACCTTGTTCATTTTTTAATCGTCCATATTCGGATTGCTTTTGCAATTCAGATTTTCCACCACTTCCACCTTGTCCGTCTTTACCAGGATTTTGCCCTTGCTGCATCATCTGTTGAAGTGAATTATTAATCATTTGTTGTTGAGCCGCTGCTTGTTGCAATTGTTGCGAGAATCCCATCCCACCAGGCGAGTTGCTCATACCAGGTGAATTACCTCCAGAGCCCTCTTGACCTTTACCTTGTCCTTTTCCTTGACCTTGCATTTGTCCTAACATTCCTTGCATTTGACTAACAGCACTATTCATTTTTGCCATTGATTGCTGCTGTGCTTTACCTGCTTGCGAAGAACGTCTTTCAGCCAATTCACTCATTGCTGTATTCATTTCTTGCATTGCCTTACCGATGTCTTTACCCATTTCAGGTGTGACTGCAAAAGATTTCTCAGATAGCTGAGCTAAACTATTTGCAACTCTTTGGAGAGATTCGTTTAACTTATTTTGTTTATTATTTATCTCCGGTAATTGTGGAGAATTATAGTTTGAAGCATTAGTTTGATTCTTTAATTGTTCTTGTTCTTTAGAAATTTGCAACATATCTTGAACTGCTTTCTTCATAGTATTAAGTGTTTCTCTTGATACTTTATTCTCCATTTCTTGTTTTAGTTCAGACATTTTTTTATTAAACTTCTTCATATTCTGTTTAGCTTTCTGCTGATTTTTTTGAGCTTCCTGTTTTTGACCTTGTTTTAAGTTTTGTTCAGATTGTTCCATTTGTTCTGAAGTTTCTTGCTTATCTAGCTCTTTGTTAGCTTCTTCAAGCTTATCCATAGGCATATCCTCTTGCTTAGATAACATATCTTCTAGCTCTTTCATCTGATTATCAAGCTTATCTAAATCCTTTTTTAGATTCTCTTGTTCCTTAGCTAATTTTTCATTCTCCTTACTATTTTTCGAATCTGATTTTTCTGTTTCTTTCATCAAATTCTCTAAATCTTTTTCAAGTTTTTCACCCATTTTTTTGATTGCATCTGTCTTCTGCTCAGCTTTCATTCGTTCTAATATTTTCATAGATCTCTCTATGCTTTTTTGGAATTGCTCTTCATCGAATTTCATATCTTCTAAAGCTTTCTGCATTTCCTGAGGAGTCATATTCTTCAACTCTTTATTCATTTTTTCTTGCATCTTTCTTAGTTCAGGCATATCTACTTGCTTAAGTAATTCCTGAAGTTTCATAAACTTTTCGAGAGTTTCAGGAGAAAGTACTTTATTTTCATGCATTTCCCTAGCAGTCTCATTAATTTTTTCTTGTAAGTTTTTTACATCTTCTGAGATCTTCTTTTGCTTATCCGCTATGTCTTCTGCTTTTTTCTTTTGTTCATAATTCATTTCTTTCTTCTTAAAATCTTTTCTTAGATCTTGTTTTAACTCTTCCATATTCTTCTTTAATTCTTGAGCTTCTTTCAAGACCTCTGATAAATCTTTCTCAATCTCCTTTTGCGCTTGTTCTGATGAAGCTATTACTTCTTCTAAAGACGGTAATCTTAGGGAAAGAACTCTAGTTTTAGCAGATTTAGGTCCATTCACAATGTCATTATCGAATACTTCTAAGTAGAATTCATATTCATCTTCTGGAGATATACCCATTGAGTTCAAATCCCATATATATGAAGCTATTTGATACTTTTCATTCTTTTTAATATTTATATTAATTGATTTATAATCTTTGAAAGGCATTACATAGTTTGACTTTACCAATTTGTAATTAAGTTTTAAACTAGAAAAACCAAAATCATCCATTATTTCTGTATCAATCTGAATTAATGCGTTTTCAGATAATTGTACATTTTCGATAGGATTAATTAGATTAATATTTGGGTTATTATCAGCAGTTGCTATAATACTATATTTAATTGGGTTTTCATTTTCTATACCATTATTGTCATATAATTTGAAGAAGTAATAACCTGATTTTCTTATAGTGAAAAATAAATTTGCATTGTTATTACTAATAATCAAATTTAATGTATCTGACTTACTTACAGTTTCACTCACAATTCCATTTGAATCAGTAATAGAAGTTTCAGAGTTGAAAACCATAATTGCTTTCTTAATAGGTTTATTAGCTTCTAGATTAAATGAAATTTTACTTCCATTAATAGCAACAATGTCAGCAGTATTTATATCAAAACTAATAGGCTTTTCTCCTGTGTACGAAGGATATGTTACTGTTCCTGTCATTCTCTTGACTACGGGACGCTCACTTACATTTATTTTACCAATTTCTGTTTGAATATCCGAATTATACCATTGAGTACTTGCATAATATGTTACTGAATTTTTAATAGAAGAAACTTTATAGATATATTCATTATTCGAGTTTCTTTCTATAGTTAATTCATCGTAATCATCTTGATTATCTTCCTTAATAAATAATGTTAGTTTATCTGGACTATTACCAGTTGAAGTTACAACCAACTCTATATCTTCACCTCTTAGAACATTATCTATTTTACTTTTCAAAGCTATTTCAAATGGTGCAGCAGGTATAAAAGACTCACTATAGTTTATTAGCCTATTTGCTGCTGGATTAAGTATTAATCCAGGAAGGGAAGTTAAAAGTACTGTTAAAACTAGAAAGGAAGTAAAAATAAATATGTATTTTTTAAACTTCTTTTTATCTAGAACTTCATTAAAATTATAATCTTTCGTTTTAGTGGAGATAGACTCTAGTTCATAATTTGCTAAGTCAATGGATATACCTTGACTCGTTTTAACTTGATTATATATTTGAAGGGCATTAGTAAGCTTATCTCTTATCTGAGGAAAATAGTTACCTACTTTATTAGATGTTGAAATAATAATTTCATTTTCTTTACTTCCGTATCTTCTTTTGTATAAGAGAAATGAAGTCAATAATGTTATTAACGAGAATCCAAGAAAAGAATAAAAAAGTTTAGTTCTAAAATCAATAGATCCATTTACAAAGAATTCAATTAGCGTAAATAACAGAAAAGTAATAGAAATAAGACTTATCCCGCCAATCAAATACATCGTAAAATCTAACAAACTTTGTTTTCTGTAAGTCTCTTTCAGTCTTAATATTAATGAGTTATATTTTACTTCAGAATTTATCATATTAATTCATCAATGCCCATATAATAATATTAGTACCAAATTTTAAAGCTTTTTCTCTTATTTCAGGTGAATCGTTATGAACCTCAGGGTCTGCCCAGCCATCACTTGGGTTGCTTTCAGCTGTATAGAATACAGCTAATCTTTCATTAATGAATAAACCAAAAGATTGAGGTTTTTTATCATCGTGCTCATGTATTTTGGGAGGACCAGATGAGAAATCATATTGGATAGTATAAATTGGATGAGAAAAAGGTATTTCTAGAAAATCTTTGTCCGAAAACACTTTCTTCATTTCTTTTCTTATAAAAGGGTCTAAGCCATAATCATCATCAATATATAAAAAACCACCGTTTTCTAAATATAGTCTAAGATTTTCTGCTTCTTTTCCAGAAAAATTAACATTACCATGTCCAGTAAGAAATAAAATCGGATAATCGAATAAGTCATCAGATTTTAAATCCACATATTCGTAAACGGGCTCGGCAAGTACATTAGTATTGCTTTTTATAAAGCTCAACAAATTAACTTCGCTAGTTGGATCGTTATACCAATCACCACCACCAGAATATTTCACTCTACCGATTTTAATTTTTTCAGCAGAATGAAGAGGTAAAACAAGTAAAATTGATAATAATATTAATGTTATTAATCGCATTGTGTATGTTACGATTGTTAGCATTATTTGTTATCAAAACTACAGATTAAAATTTTCTTTTGTAATTTTTTGAAATGATCAAAAGCAATCAAATCTAAATCATGCATTTCTATTTTCAATGCCTTATTATGTTTTTTTGCTTCATTTATTTCATCAGTCAGATCACCGCCCTTAAGCAATACAATTTTCCCATTATCTTTTAATAGTGGGGAAACCCATGATTGTATTAGGTTTAATCTAGCTACTCCTCTTGCAAAAATAAAATCAAACTTCTTTTGATATTCCTTCTGATTAGCTATGACTTCTACTCTTTCTGCTTTAGATTTTATATTTCTGAGTTGAGTATGTTGTGCTAACATCTCTGTTACTTTCATTTTCTTTTTTATCGAATCTAATAGTAACATATTAATTTTAGGAGATGCAATAGTCAACGGAATTCCTGGTAATCCTCCACCAGAACCTAAATCCATACACTCATACTTACCGTCTAGATTAATAAATCTAAGTATACTCAACGAATGAAGTATATGAGACTCTAAAATCATATCTTCATCTTTTCTAGAAATTAGATTAACTTTACTATTCCAATGCAATAATTCATTTGTATATCGCTCTATTCTTTCTCTTTGCTTTTGATCTAGTACTATTCCATTAGCAGAAAGTATCGTCCAAAACTGTATTAAATCCATATTCTTTATATTGTGTATTGAAATAAAAACAAATTTACTAAAGTTATCACGAATTATATATGAATCCATTTTTTTCTATAGTAATTGCAACATATAATAGAGAAAATCTTATAACTAGAGCCATAGATTCTGTAGTAAATCAGGATACATATGATTGGGAATTGATTATAGTTGATGATTGTAGTTTAGATAAGACATTCGATAGAATTAAGTCATTTTTTTCTGATGAACGAATCTTTTATTTCAAAACCGATAAGAATAGTGGTGTTGCAAAAGCTAGAAATCTAGGTATTAGTAAATCAATTGGAAGATATATAACATTCCTCGATTCAGATGATGAATACAAGAAAAACCATCTTTCTGTTAGATATGATTTACTAGAAAATCAAAATATAGATTTACTACATGGAGGAGTAGAAATAATTGGTAATAGAAAAGTTCCTGATAAAAATAATAAAAATAAACTAATAGACATCTCTGAATGTATTATTGGGGGAACATTCTTTATTAATTCTAATATTGACGAAAATTTAAAATTATTTGATGAGAAAATAGATTATAGTGAAGATAGTGAGCTTTTTGAAAAATTTACACGGAAAAGCATGAAAATACAAAAAACAGATTATCAAACTTATATTTATTATCGCGATACAGAAGATTCTATTTGTAATACGGTGAATGAATGAAATTTTTAAAAAGTAAAAATGCACGAAAAGCTAGAATGGAAGAAATTCTTGATATTTTAAAATTAGAACATCTAGATGCTAGAATAGCCCTTAACTATAGCAATCCATTCGAGTTATTAATTGCGACAATACTAAGTGCACAATGTACTGATGCAAGAGTTAACATTGTAACTGAATCTCTTTTTAAAAAATATAAAACTCCACAAGACTATGTTTTGATACCACTTGAGAATTTGGAAAAAGATATATTTTCTACAGGTTTCTACAAGAATAAAGCAAAAAATATAAAAGGAGCTGCGAAAAAATTAGTCGATAATTTCAATAGTGAAGTTCCAGGCACTATGGAAGAATTACTAACTTTAGATGGAGTTGGTCGGAAAACAGCCAATGTTGTACTTGGTCACTGTTTTGGGATTGATGGTATTGTAGTAGATACACATGTAAGCCGTTTATCAAATAGACTAGGCTTTGTGAACACTACTAATGCAGTGAAAATTGAATACGAGTTAATGGAACTAATCCCACAAGATGATTGGGTAATGTTCACTCATTATATGATACAACATGGAAGAAAAATCTGCGATGCTAAAAAGCCATTGTGTAATAAATGCGTTATAAATCACCTTTGTCCGTCTGCAGATACATTCGATAAATCTAATAAAGAAAAGAAAAATAAATGAAAGATTTAAAAGTAATAACAATTGACTTTTGGAATACACTTTTTGATTCTGTAAATCATGAAAGTAGATACAAATACAGGAATAACATATTTTTAGAAGAAACTTCTAAACTTGGGATTAATATAAATGAATCAGAATTAGACAATGCAATTAAAGAAAGTTGGTTGTATTTTGAAGATCATTGGATAAATAAAATGCGAACTCCAGAAAGTTCAGAGTTAGTCCAAGTCATATTTTCATATTTAAAGATTCCCAATAATAAAAGTGCATTCGAAAGGATAGTAACGTCGTATGAAGATAGTTTATTCGAACACCCTCCTATTTTAATTGAAGGTGTTAAAGAGATGCTTCCGAAACTTGCTGAAAAATATAAGCTAGGTTTAATTTCAGATACAGGATACTCGCCTGGTACTCATTTGAGAAAGTTGATGGCAGACAATGACATTTTAGATTATTTTACTTCATTTAGTTTTAGTAATGAAACTGGTGTGAGTAAACCTCATGAAAGAGCGTTTCACACTATATTGCATGAATTAAAAACTGATCCAGCACATTCGTTGCATATCGGAGATATAGAAAGAACAGATGTGGTGGGAGCTAATAATACAGGAATGATATCTGTTTTATTCACTGGAGTTGAGTCTGAATTTGATAGAAAAAATCCAGAAATTTCTAGTGCGGATATATCAATTAATCATTGGACAGAATTATATGAACCATTAAGTTTATAAAAACTTATTTATTACAAAGTTCATTAAATCTCATTAGCTGATCCTTTGTGCCAATAGCTACAAGTTGATCTTTTGATTTCAATTTAAATTCTCCAAAAGGATTTAAGTTGGTATCATTATCTCTGATGATTCCAATGATTGTAACGCCTGATTTTTGACGAATATCCAATTCCTTTAAAGTCTTTCCGTGCCAATCATTATTGTCAGATAGTTCAAACTGCTCAATTTTAAGGAAATCACCATCTTTTGTACCCAAATTAGAATCTATAAAATCCATAATCTGAGGATCAATAGCAATATTTGCCATTTTTTGTCCACCAGCTGAATATGGGTTAAGGGTTCTATCTGCACCAGCTCTTAATAATTTCTTTTCTAAAAGACTATTGTCAGAGCGTGAAATAATAAAGACTTTATCATTTAATTCTCTAGCACTTAATACAATAAAAAGATTGGTTGACGCATCTGCAGTTGCAACTATTAAAGATTTTGCTTCTTCTATATTAGCTAATGAAAGTACCGAGTCATCAGTTGCATCCCCTTCAATGGATATTACATTTTTTATACTTTTCAACTCATCCGGAATTTCTTTATCAATAATTACAAATTCGATATTTCTATCTACCAATTCTTTGGTTGCTAACTCCCCTACCCTACCATAACCAACAACTATAATATGGTTAGACAATTTATCAAGTCGCTTTTGCACTTTTTTCTTTCCTCTTATATTTAATAATTGATAAGTAAATAGATTCTCCATAAAGATACTAAGTAAATAGAATAAACTACCTATACCCAATACTCCTATTATCATTGTGAATATTCTACCAGTAGTATCCAATGGAAATACTTCTGCATATCCAACTGTAGTTATAGTTATAATAGTCATGTATAGTGCATCAATAATATTCGAATCCGTTTCAGTCCAAATAATATCATACCCTATTGTACCACCAACTATAACTATAACAAGTAGTAATAATGGTATATATGGTTTTTTTATTCTATGGTCTTCTTTATTAGCGTTTTTATAAAACATTCAATTATTTATTTATGACATTATTTATTAATATTTTGCACTGTTTACTATTATAATATATCAAATTTACTATTCTATATGAGAATTAGCGTTGTAATATGTACAAAAAATCGTAGAGATGATTTAAGAATAACCTTAAATGGTTTTTTTAGTCAAGACTATGATAATTTTGAAGTTATTGTTGTCGATAACGCTTCTAATGATGGTACTAAAGATATGATTATGGAAGAATTTCCAAAAGTAAAATATACATATTTACCTATTAATATTAATATTCTAGCTCAAAATATTGGTATTGGGCTTGCAACAGGTGATATTATTTGGAGAACTGACAGTGACTCACATCCCGAGAGCAATCAAACATTCACAAGAATAGTACAAATTTTTGAATCACAACCTAATTTAGATATCATTTCAACTACTGAGACATTAGTAAAAAAAGATTTCTATGAAGTAGAACTTTCTACTTTAGACAAAAGTAAAGGAAGTATTAGTGAAGGTTATTTAGTAAAGAGCTTTTCTGGTCCAGGTAGTGCTATTAAGAAAACTGTTTTTAACAAAATTGGGTACTATTGGGAATTTGGAATGGAAGAGTTAGACTTTAGTATTAGGGCTTTAAAGAATGGAATGACTATAAAATGCTTTCCAGACCTAAGGACTTTGCATTATTCAAGTGAGAACGACAGAAATCGAAGTGAAAGATGGCTAAAAATATCAACTCAGAATCTAAGACTTATTGTCAAATATTACCCCATTCGAAGACTATATAATTTAATTATATGCTATTGGGGTCAATTACTTGTAGGTCTTGGTCAGAGAGTAAGAATATCTTTCTTTTTAGAGTATTTATTTCAATCCTTAGTCACAATTATAAGTACTTGGAGAGATGAAAGAGAACCAGTTGCTAATAAAGATTTTACAAGAATCATTGGCAAAAATGAGTATTATAAAGGATTTTTCTCCTATTTAAAGAATTTATTTTAATGAAAATTTTACAACTCACCCCCCAATTCCCCTTTCCTGCAGATGATGGAGGTAGAATAGGTATTGCCAATATTTATTATCAGTTTCTTGAACAAGGTAATGAAGTTGAGATGGTTTGTATGTCAAGGTTTCAAATTAAGCTAAGCGATATTAATAAATATCAAAAGAAAGGTAAGATTAGTATCATTTTGATGGATACTAGAAATACTAAATTCCGTGTTATCAGTTACTTCCTTAAAAATAAATCTTTATATATAGAAAAACAATACTCAAAAGGTTTAATGGATAAAATCGAATCACTAGTTGATGTCAAATCGATAGATGTAATCCACGCAGACCACAGTAATATGGCAAAAATAGCCATTGAACTTTCAGTAAAATACCATAAACCTATTGGGTTAAGATTGCATAATATTGAGTATTTGATTTGGAAAAGATTCTATGATGGTTTAGTAAAGTTTAACCCTAAACGATTGTTCATAGGTCAACAGTACAAATTATTGAAACGTTTAGAATCAGAATTCATTAGCAAGTCAGATGTTTCATTTGCAATAACTAAAGAAGATAAGAAAAGAGCACTTAATATTTCACCCAAATCAAATGTATTAATTGCAAGTGCAGGTGTAGATGTTGATAATTGGAAACCTGATTTAAATATTGATAAACTTCCAAATTCATTAGTAGTTGCAACTACCTTTAATTGGTTTCATAATGTTAACGCAGTTCTATGGTTCATTGAAAATGTTCAACCAAAATTATTTTTAAATTTTCCTAATGTAAAATTAAAAATAATAGGTAAAAACCCACCAAATAAATTTGGTGAATATGAAAATATCGGCGTAGATAAGTTAGGATATGTTGATGATGTAAAACCATATCTAAATGAATCTGAGGTTTATATAGCTCCACTTTTTGTAGGTGGAGGAATTAGAATTAAAATACTTGAAGCGATGTCCTTAGGCCTACCTGTAGTTGCGACTGATGTATCTGCAGAAGGTATAGAGGCAACAGAAAAGCAAGGATTAATCAGAGCAAATACTATTAATGAATATATTTCACAAATTAGTAAGCTATTTAATGATAAGAATCTAAGATCTGAATTAGGTAAAAATGCGAGGAATTATATTATTGAAAACCATACTTGGAAATCAAATGTAAAAATCATGTTAGAGGAATATTCTAAACTCGTTTCTTCCAAGAGAAATAAAGCATAATTAAACCAAATATTAGAATCATTGTACCAATTGTAGCAATTGAAATAGGTATTCCATATTTTTTGTAACTCTCGTATATAAAAGCTTCGCTTGGGTTTTCAGTATTATACTCTATGCTGACTCTATTTTCCTTTGGATAAGTACCAATTTCATTTGTGCTACTTAATTTGAAAGTGTCCTTACCTACGATATAAGTAATAATTGGAACATTTTTACCATAATTGTTCTTTTGGTAATCTATAACTTTTCCTTCAACAATGCTACTTGATTGAAATTTTTCTTCATACGAATAAAAAGCTATTAAAGAATAGACTAATGTAAGTAATCCAATAAGAATAGTAATCTTAGAAATTATATCTTTTGTTCTAAACATAAATTCAAACTAAGAATAATTTCTAAGACACTCAACTATAATTAATTGTATTAAATAAATTTTATTGATATATTTGTAGTCTTTGATAAATATAAAACTCAAAATAGGTGGGAAAATGGCTAATATATGTGAGCTAACAGGCAAAGGGCCAATGAGTGGGAATAATGTATCTCACGCACATAATAAGACTAGAAGAAGATTTATGCCAAACTTGCAAAAGAAAAGAATATGGATACCTGAAGAAAATAAATGGGTAACTGTAAAGGCAACAGCGAAAGCATTGAAAACTTTAGACAAAAAAGGTTACAATGCAATGATGAAAGAGCTAAAAAATTCTTAATTTAAAGCCTCTCAATTATGAGAGGTTTTTTTTTATTATTTTTACAGGGTATATGCGCCTAATATTATCAATTCTAATTTTAACACTATCCGCTTGCAGCAGTGGATTTGATTCAAATCAAGCTAAGTACAATCAATTAGTTATAAGTGATATGAATAATGTCACTAGATTTGATACTAGTTATTTTGAGTCACAAGCTCGTTCATATTTGATTGCTGGTACACTAAAGCAACAGCAAAAAGAATATGCTGCTTCTATAATCGAATTTCAAGAAGCTCTAAGGTATGATAGTTCAGCTGCTATTGAATATGCTATTGCCAAATCTTATCTAGAAATACGTAAAGTTGATCTTGCAAAAGAGCATTTATATAGAGCTACTCAACTAAATTCTAATTTTGTACAAGCATTTGACTTACTTACAGAAATATTCTTGTATAGAAGTGAAATTGAAAAAGCCAAAATAACTAATAGACAAGCACTTGAAATTGAAGAAACCACTGATAGATTAATTACGAAAGCATTAATTATTGAGAATGATAATCCTGAGGAATCATTAAAAATATATGACTCCATTAACTCAACTAAATACAAAGATTTGATAAATGAAAGAAGAATAGTCCTTCTTAAAAAATTAGGTCGAGTTGATAGTCTTGTTGATAAACTCAAATCAGAATTAAAGATGCAGCCTTTCAATACTCAAATTTCTAGAGAAATATTTCAAATTTATCTTGAGAATAATCAAATTGATGAAGCTGTTGACTATATGGATATTATAGATACATTATACTTTGGAAAAGAACAAGAAACCTATTATATATTATTATCTTCAGCTATAATGCAGAATAATATTAGAGACACAATACTTGTAAATAAATTCTTAACTCGTATAAATGGAACTCTTCTTTTTAATTCAGAACTTATGTATTATTCAGGTCTTTTGGCATCAAATTTTGGAAATTATAACAAAAGAGACATTTTTTTTGATAGATTACTAAAGATTGAAGATGAGAATTCCGATTTAAGAGTAGGTGTAGCTGAAGTTTATTATTTTGATAAAGAATATAAACGGTCATTAGATATACTGTCTGGATTAAATCCTGATAGTTTAAAACAAGAGTTATATTACTATACACTTAAAGGTATGAATTATTTCATGCAGAAAGAGTATGAAAAATCGATTGAGAATTATAAACTAATACTCGAAAAAGATAGTACTTATAATAATTATGTAACTCTAACTATGATAGGCGAAACCTTTGATGTACAAGGTAACTTAGATTCTGCTCTTTATTATTATGAATTGCATTATAATTTGGATAGTAATAATACATACTTACTAAATAATTATGCGTACACACTTTCCAAATATGGTAAAGATTTGGATAAAGCGTTAAGTATGAGTTTGAAGACTTTAAATGAATCACCTAATAATTCTGCATTTTTAGATACTTATGGCTGGATTAAATATAAATTAGGTGATATAGAAGAAGCAAAAAAACACATTGAAAAAGCTATTGAAATAGGTAATGTTTCAGCAGAAGTATATGAGCACTTAGGTGATATATATATAGAAACTAATGAATTGGAAAAAGCTCAAGAGATGTATAAGAAAGCATTAGAATTAGAATCGGACAGATTCGACATAGAAGAAAAAATAAAAATCAAGACAGGTAAATAATGTTTGTAATTATTGGATTAGTTCTAGTTATGGCATCAATGCTAGGTGGCTATATGATGCATGGTGGTAACCTATTAGTCCTTATACAACCCAGTGAGTTTATAATTATTGGTGGAGTTGCATTTGGGTCGATGCTAATCGCAAATCCAATGCATACTGTAAAAGGGGTATTTGCAGGTGTTATGAAAACATTAAAAGGTCCTGATGTTAGTAAAGAAGCATTTTTGGACTTAATCCAATTACTTTATGAGACATTTCAATTTGCCAAAAAAGAAGGTCTAATTGCGTTAGAAAAGCACGTTGAAGAACCTAAATCTAGTTCAATATTCTCTAAATATCCTTCATTTTTAGCTAATCATCACGCAGAAGTTTTCTTATGTGATACTTTAAAAGTACTTCTAAGCGGTGGAATACCTCCACATGATTTAGAAGAATTAATGGATATAGACTTAGAAGCTTTGCACAAAGAAGAACATGAAGTCGCTCATGCATTGAACACAGTATCAGATGCATTTCCAGCAATAGGTATTGTAGCCGCAGTACTTGGAGTAATTATAACAATGGGTTCAGTTAGTGAAGGGGCCGAGACAGTTGGAGCCCATGTAGCAGCTGCCTTAGTTGGAACATTCTTGGGAGTACTATTATCCTACGGTATTGCTGGACCTCTAGCTAGAAATATTGGATTAATGTCAGAAAGTGAAGGTTCCTATATGACTTGTATAAAAGTTTCACTTTTAGCATTTTCTAAAGGATTACCTGCTACTGTTGCAATCGAGTACGGACGAAGAGTTATAGAACCACATTTTAGACCAACTTTCGAAGAAGCTGAAGGAGCTCTGAAAAGATAATGGCTGAAGAAGAAGAAAAACAACCCATAATTATAAAGAAAATCACTAAGGTCTCAGGTGGACATCATGGTGGTGCTTGGAAAGTAGCTTATGCAGACTTTGTGACCGCTATGATGGCTTTGTTTATTGTATTATGGATTTTATCAGCAAGTGAAGAAACTCAAGATCAAATTCAAGCATATTTCGATGACCCTGGTGCATTTAGCTTCGTAACGGGTAAAAGAGCAGTTGCAACTGAATCCGGTTTAAAGCCTATACCTGGTAGTATATTAGGAGATATGGTTGGAGATGGTGGTGGCAATATAGAAGATAATGATATAGATAGTGAATCTCAATCAATAAAACAACTTATGAATGAAGCTATCAGAGATAGTATTGAAGCGGCAGAAAATCTTAAATCATCGGCTGAGGAACTACAAGAATTCATAGAAGGACTAATAAGTTCTAATTCGGGATTGTCTGATTTTTCGGAGTCTGTAAAATTCACATTTACCGAAGATGGTCTAAAAATAGAATTAGTAGAAAATAATGAAAATTTATTCTTTGAAGTTGGTAGTTCTAAGATAAACCCGAAAGGTGAAAAAATCATTGCTATGTTGGCTAAAGAAATTGGTAAACTT